>CAZIZL010000009.1:0-2680 GCA_964543665.1 Candidatus Woesearchaeota archaeon
TGAAATTTCGGGAGTTTCAAGTATGCTTTCTGGAATTTTCTTATTTTCCTGGGCACCAATGTTCTGGGCAGTTATATTAATTGCAGGAGAAATAGGTTCTGGATTGGCTTTTCTTGCGAGATGGAAACTTAAATATGTTGCATATCTACCTGTAATAATCTTGGGCATTGCTGTTTTAACATCGATAATAAATTGGGCTTCAATAGGACAAACTAACTGGAGTAATTTAATCTTCCATTTGATTGCAATTGTGGATTGCCTTATTATAGCAAATTATAAAAGGTAGTTCTATTTTTTTTGTTTTATTAAAATGTCAGAAAAGAAAAGAATTTTAGTGGTAATAGGACATCCTTCAAAGCAGAGTTTTTCTAAATTAATAGGTGAAAGCTATTTTAAGGGAGCAAAAGAAGCAGGAAAAGAAGTAAAAATAGTTTATCTTTCTGGTATGAAATTTAATCCAAGTCTGGAAAACGGATATCGTAAAAACCAGAAGTTGGAAAAAGATTTGGTTGAGTTTCAGAAATATCTTTTGTGGGCAGAACATCTTGTTTTTGTTTATCCTATATGGTGGGGAGGAGCTCCTGCTAAATTCAGCGGATTAATTGAAAGAACCTTTCTTCCTGGTTTTGCTTTTAAATTCAGGAAAAGAGGCATTCTCCCGGAGCAATTATTCAGGGGAAAATCAGCAAGGATATTTCTTGTAAAAGGAAGTTCAAGAATATTTTATTTCGGCTCTTTTGCTTTTCCAGGAATGATCATGAGAAGATTTATTCTTAATTTAACAGGGGTTTTTCCTGTAAGAATAAATAGTTTTTATCATATGACCCGTGTAAGTGAGAGAAAAAAAGAAAGAATACTTAGTAAAGTGCTAAATATGGGAAAAAAAGGAAAATAATCTTCAAGCAGGATTTTAAAAACATTTATAAACAAAAATGAATTTTTATTCATATGAAAAAAACAGGATACCATACTTTTTTCACAAATCTTTCTAATCTACTTAAAATAAGCCTAATCTTATCGTTAAAGGAAAACAAACAAACAGTCAATGAATTAAAAAATTCCCTTAAAGTTGAGCAAAGCAAGATTTCTCATGCTCTTGCCTGCCTTAAACAATGCAAAATAGTTTTATCAGAAAAAAAAGGAAAGCAAAGAGTTTATTCCCTTAATAAAAAAACAATAATACCTATTCTTAAAATTCTTGACAAACATTCAATGGATTTTTGCAAAAAGAATCAATGCTGTGGATGCATAAGATGAAACTAATTTATTTTGACAATGCTGCAACAACAAAAGTTGATGAAAGAGTTTTAAAAGAAATGTCTCCTTTTTTTACTGAGAAATACGGAAACGCTTCTTCTTCTCATGATTTTGGTCTTGGGGCAAAAGATGCTCTGGAAAAAAGCAGAAAAATTATTGCAAAATCAATTAAAGCAGACACAGATGAAATAATTTTCACTTCAGGAGGAACAGAAGGAAACAATCTTGCACTAAAAGGATTGTTTTTTGCAAATTATCCAAAAAAGAACCATATTATAACGACCAAAATAGAGCATGACTGCATTCTTCAGACCTGCAAATGGCTTGAGAGTCAGGGTGCAAAAGTGACTTATCTTGAGGTTGATAAAGAGGGGTTTGTTAATCCAGAAGATATTAAAAAAGAAATAACAGACAAAACTTTTTTAGTTTCAATAATACATGCAAATAATGAAATAGGAACAATACAGGATTTAGAAAAAATAGGAAAAATATGCAAAGAAAAAAAAGTTTTATTTCACACAGATGCCTGCCAAAGCTATACAAAATCTCCTATTGATGTTAGAAAGTTTAATCTGGATTTAGTCACATTTAATTCACATAAACTTCACGGACCAAAAGGAGTGGGGGCAATTTATATTAAAGGGGGGATTAAGATTGTTCCTTTATTTCACGGAGGAGGGCATGAAAAAGAATTAAGAAGCGGAACAGAAAATGTTTCAGGAATAGTTGGTTTTGCAAAAGCAGTTGATATTTCTGATGAAAAAGACATAAAGAAAATGGAAAAGCTAAGGGATAAATTAATTAAAGGATTACTGGAAATTGAAAAAGTTAATTTAAACGGACCAGCAGGAGCAAAAAGACTGTGCAATAATGTCAATGTTTCATTTAATAACATAGAAGGAGAGGCAATTGGAGGATATCTTGAAAATTGCGGAATTTACACTTCTACTGGAAGCGCCTGCATGTCTCATTCACTTGAAACAAGCCATGTTTTGAAAGCACTTGGTCTGGGTCCTCTTCAATCTAATAGTTCATTAAGAGTAAGCATAAGCAAATATACCACTGAAGAAGAAGTTGATTATTTTTTAAATGAAATAAAAGGAATAGTGAAAAAATTAAGGAGATTCAGTCCTGTGAAAATTTAAAATTATTCAGAACATAAAATGAAAATAACATCTAAAACAAAAATATCTGAACTTATGGAGATACCCGGAACAGAAGAAATCTTTTTTGAATCAGGAATAGGATGTTTTGGATGTTCTTTATCACATTTTGAGACAATTGGACAGGGAATGAAAGGGCATGGATTTTCTGATAAAGAAATTAAAGAGATGATAAAAGGATTAAATAAATTAAAAGAACTTAATGAAAAAAAGAGGAAGAAGAAATGACCCTCCAATATTCAAAAAAAGTAATTCAGAAC
>CAZIZL010000009.1:2762-13824 GCA_964543665.1 Candidatus Woesearchaeota archaeon
ATCCAAAAAACATGGGGGAGATAAAAAATCCAGATGGGATTGGAAGAGTTGGAAATCCCCGATGTGGAGACATAATGGAAGTTTACATAAAAGTCAGGAAAAACAAATCAGGAAAGGAAATAATTCATGACATAAAATTCAGGACATTTGGATGCATGGCTGCAATTGCCTCTTCATCAATACTCACTCAGATTGCAAAGGGAAAAGAATTATCAAAAGCTGAAAAAATAAAGTACAAGGACATTGTTAAGTATCTTGGGGGGCTTCCGAAAATAAAGATTCATTGTTCAACAATGGCTACAGAGGGTTTAAAAAGAGCAATACTTGACTATAAAAAGAAGTCAAGCATTGTTACTAATTCGCCTAAAAGTCAAATTAAAGCAATAATTGATTATAAAAGCAAAAAAGAAAAATAATGGAAAATAAAAAAGTTGGATTAATAATTATTGGGATTTCTATCTTAATTGGAATTATAATACTTATTTTCAATTTAGGATTAAAAGACATAATTAGTCAAAGTTGTTCACATGGTCCTGAATGTGAAATGTATGATACATTAAGAACACAAACATGGATAGGGGTTTTTTTATTAGTAATTATACTTGGAATAGGAATCTTTGTTATGAAATCAAAACCTGAAGAAAGGGTGATAGTCAAGAAGATAAAAGAAAAGAGAATAAAGAAAGATTATTCTTCTCTTGATAAAAAAGAAAAAGAAGTTGTTGATTTGCTGGTAAAAGAAGGAAATGCAATGTTTCAGGCAGATGTAATGGAAAAAATTGGAATTGGAAAAGTTGGAATGACCCGTTTGCTGGATAAATTAGAGGCAAAACAGATTATTGAAAGAAAAAGAAGAGGAATGAATAATATGATTGTATTGAAAGATTAAAACGATTGTTCTAAAAAATAAATTAGGCTCTTATTATTTCCTGAGCTCTCTCAATTAAAAACTCTTTTTCATCTCCATTGAGAACTTTTTCAAGGTTAGGATAAAGTATAGTTTCTTCAAGAGCAAAATGATCCTGAATAAACTCCATTAGCAGGAAAATATCTGATTCATCATAATAAGAATTTTTTATTCTATTTACAAGAATCATTATATCCCCATGGTCATTCAAAATCTCAAACATTCCCTCCATATTCATATTCCAGATTGAATAAACACTGGATAAGATTTTTTCTTCAATAAGCATGTGCTTTTTCAGATTCCATATGAATTTGTCAAAAATTCTTTTTGCATTTAAAGAATTTCTGTTATGAGTCTTCTCAAATTCAGTCAAAAGGTTTTTGATGATTTCATGCTCTTTAATCATTATATTAGTAATTTCTGATTTCATTTTTATTACCTCCTTTCATTTCTATTGCAAGACTATCCCCCCTCCAATTTCTGGAGAGGAAGAATGTTTTATGGCCCATCATTAAGATGGGCGTTTTTTTTAATCTCATTTTTTTCTCCTCAAATTTAATTAAATGTTTAAAGAATTTTCCTTATAAGTCACTTGTTAAAGAAAGATTAAGAATTATCCTCCATAAAGCTTAAAAACAAAGAAGTTTAGTTTTTTATATAAAATGGTAGATATTTCTTCAGTTTCAGGCTGGTTTTTTGGTTATGATGCTCTTTTTGAATTTGTATTTGCATTAATAACCCTTGCAGTTAGTATTTACTCTTTTAAAATACACAGACTTTCAAACCAAAAAGAATCAAGAACCTTTGGAATTGCATTCTTATTTATTTCTATTTCTTATTTTATCCAGTCGCTTCTTAATGCTGCAATTTTCTTTGAACTTAATGAAGAAGTGATAAATATAATTGAATTTCATCAGATAATAACAATGAATAATTTTTCAATATTTGTGCATATGGTATTATTTACTTTTGGACTTATAACTCTTATATATATGATCTTAGGAGGGAAAAATAGACTGATGTACCTTATTTCACTTGTAATAGCTTTTCTTTTTATTTTTCAGTCTGCAAATAAGATGTCTTTCTTTTATGTATTATCTTCTTTGCTTCTTGTTTTTATCTCGACACACTATGTTACAAATTATATTGAACATAAAGAAAAAAAATCCAGGATAGTTATGGTTGCATTTATCTTTCTTCTTATAGGACACATACAGTTTATTTTTATGCCCCATAATACTTTATATTATATTCTTGGACACTTTCTTGAGTTTATTGCATATATACTGATTTTAATAAACCTCTTAATGGTAATTAAAAAATGAACAAAAAACGCGATAGGTTGCATGTCATTTATGATATATTAAAATGTATTAATGAAAAAGACGGCAAAATTAAACCCACACATATTTTGTACAAATCAAATCTTTCTCATCAGATGATGGAAGAATACATAAAAGAACTTATTGAAAAGGATTTTATAAATGAGCACAAATCAAAAGAGGGAAATAGCAAAACTTATTCAATAACCTCAAAAGGCCAGGAATATCTGAATCAATATAAGATGATTGTAAATTTTACAAATTCTTTTGGATTAAACTAAACCAATTATAAATTATAAAAATATTTATAAACTTCTTTGACTGCTAAGCATAATGAAAAAGAGTATTACAATATTAATTATAATGGTTGTTTTGTTAGGTGCTGTGATTGCAGGTCTTTTAATCTTTAAGGGAATACCTAATTCAAATCAGAATAATGGAAGTAATTTAGGTAATGGGGGCAATGTGGATAATGGAAGTAATTTAAGTAATGGGGGCAATGGAGATATTAATCCAGATGTAAATTCAATAGAGATAACTGGTTTTGCATTTTCTCCATCAACATTAACAATCCAAGCTGGAGATAGTGTAACCTGGACAAACAAAGATTCAGCTCCCCATACAATAACTTCAGATTCAGGAACAGAATTAAATTCACAACAGTTCTCAAATGGAAATTCTTATTCCCATACTTTCAATACAAAAGGAACATATGCTTATCATTGCAAATTACACAGTAGCATGAAAGGAAATATTATTGTTGAATAAAATTATATCTAAAATATTAAGAGTAACTAGTTTCTCCAAACCAATTATAAATCCCTTAATTATTTGATGTTCATGACATTTAAAGAATTCACAAAAGAACTTGGAGGAAGCAGAGTTGAAGGGGAATTATTAAAATCAATTTTATATTCTCTTTTAATTTCATTTGGCTTATTTGCAATTTTATATTTTTTAAGATTAAGATATGTGGAGGATTTTCTTCCTAAATATGGTTTTTATCTTTTTTTTGCTATTCTTAGTTATGCAATTATTTTCCCTTCTATCAGGCAGATAAGAGCATATGGTAATTTTGCATGTATGTCAGGAATGATGATTGGGATGACAATAGGAATGATTTCTGGATTTTTAGCCGGATTTTTTATAGGGGCAACTAATGGAATGTTTTATGGAATTGTATTCGGAATGAGTGTTGGGATTTTTACTGGTATCTGGAATGGAAGATGCTGCGGTATAATGGGCATTATGGAAGGATTAATGGCTGGATTTATGGGGGGGCTCATGGGCCCAATGACTTCTGTAATGTTATTGAATGATAATCTTAAAATTGCTTCTGTAATTGTCTTTGCAAGCTCTGCTGTAATAATGTTCTCACTTAATTATATGATCTATGGGGAAATGAAAGAAAATAAAAGGGAAATGAAAGAAAATCACTGGATAATTGTATTACTAAGTATAATTTTAACAGCAATAACAATATGGTTTATGGTTTATGGACCAAGGAGTGCTTTATTTGCATGAAAAATAAATTAATAGTGGGGATAGTTATAATCTTGGGATTTGCTGTAATTGGATTTTTGTTAGCCAGATATAACTTTTTTATAGGAAATGCTGTTAGTGATATTATTGAATTAGATGCAAGGGAGTTTACAGTCCATGCATTTAAATTTGGATATTCTCCAGATATTATTGAGGTGAACAGGGGAGATAGGATTAGGATAATGATAAATAATACAGATGATGTTCATGGAATGAGAATCCCTGATCTTAATATAAGAGGAAATGACATAATAGAATTTACAGCAGATAAAACAGGGGAATTTAATTGGTATTGCGCAAATATGTGTGGAAGCGGACATATGCAAATGCAGGGCAAATTAATTGTCAAATGAAAAGTATTTATTTAATTATATTAATTGCAGTAGTATTAGTATTTGGAATTTTCCTTGTAAAAGATTCAAAAGTAGCAGGAAATGCTATCCAAGAGAGTACAAATTCAGATAAAATACAAAAAGTTACATTAAGCATCAAAAATTACAATTATTATCCGCAGACAGTCAAAGTAAAAGCAAATGAAGCAGTAAGAATTTATCTGGATTTGAGTGTTTCTGGATGTTACAGATCATTTACAATAAGGGAGTTAGGGATTTCAAAATATCTTGCAACACCAAGCGATTATGTTGAATTCACACCAACTAAAAAAGGAACATTCAGGTTTGCCTGTAGCATGGGAATGGGAACAGGAACCCTGATTGTAGAATAAGTAAAATAAAATGAAAAATAAAATTTTTCTAAGTCCTCATAAATTGCGGATACAAAATCATAAAAGAAATTCGCATTTAGGAATAAATGCTCAAGGAGATTTTGCATAATGAAAAATATAATGGTTATTATTGGAATTGGAATAATTATTTTAGTGGCAGCTATGTTTATTTTCATAGGAGCTGGTAATGCAAAAGTAACTGAAAACATAATAAACCCGAATGAAAAAGTCCAGATTGTAAAACTTTCAGTAGAAAACGGCAAATATATTCTGGATCCTCCTGAAATTAAAAAAGGAGTTCCTGTTAGAATAGAAGCAGACATGTCAAAAATGCCAGGATGCTCTAAATCAATTGTTATAGCTTCTTTTAATATAAGAAAAACTCTTAATAGTAAGGATAACACAATAGAATTTACTCCTGATAAAGCAGGGACCTTTAATATTGCGTGTTCAATGAATATGTATCGCGGAACTTTTGTTGTTTTAGAAGATAATGGACTCAAACCAACTTATGTTGAGCAAAATATTCAGGGTGGATCAACTTGTGGAATGGCCACAGGAGGTTCAGGAGGATGTGGTTGCGGAGGATAATAAAATGGCAAATGGATTTTATGGATGCTTTGGAGGGTATGGAATGATGAATGGAAGTTATGTTTTTTCATGGATATTCGGAATATTAATAATTGTAGCATTAGTCTTGCTTATTATATGGCTAACTAAACAAATTCAAAAAGATAATAAAAATACAGGGAGGAAAAGATGAAAAAAGAGATTTTAATTGAAGGAATGGCTTGTACTTCATGCGCTTCAAATATTGGGGGGAGTCTTAAAAAGATTCCTGGAATCAAAGAGGTTTCAATAAGTTTGATGACAAAAAAAGCAATTGTTGAAACAGAAAAGGAAATTTCAGATGAAGAATTAAGAAAAGCAGTTTCAAGGGCAGGATATAAAACAATTTCTATTGAATAAAATGAATAAGATATTTAAAATTGAAGGAATGCATTGTGAAAGTTGCAAAAAAATAATTGAGATGGAACTTAAAGATAAAGTAAACAAAATTTCCGTTAATCTTAAGGAAAATAATGCTGAAGTCGATTTTGATGAGAAGAAAATTAATGATAGACAAATTGCAGAATTGATAATTAAATTAGGATACAAAGTTAAAAAATGAAAAGAGTTGACATTATTAAATAATTGGATTATAAAGCAAAGTAAAGATGACAGAAAGAGCAAGATGTGAAATTTGTAACAGGGATTTTCCTAGTGGAGATGCTTTAGCAATGCATAATTCTTCAAAGCATTCAAGTCAAAAGAACACTAAAATAAATAAATCTGGAAATAAAGCTTTTGTTTATTTTTGGATTATATTCTTTGTTGTTGTGGCAGGAATAATCTATTTTGGTCTGGCAAATAAAAATGTTACTGGAAATATTGTGAGTTCTAATGATTCAATACAAAAAATAACATTAAGCATGAAAGGAAATTATTATCCCAATACCATCACTGTAAAAGAAGGGATTCCAGTTGAAATTACTCTTGATAGCACTGTCAATGGATGTTACAGGTCATTTAATATACCAGAATTAGGGATATCTAAATATTCTTCCAGTCCAACCGACACAATAAAATTTACTCCTAATAAAAAAGGAACATTTGGATTTCGTTGTAGTATGGGTATGGGAACAGGGACTATAATTGTAAACTAATTAAATAAAGATATGTTAAAAGAAGGTAAAATATAAAATGAAAAAAATACTTGTGGCAATAGCAATAATAGTTGTTCTGTTAATGGCTGGAATATTTGCAATAAAATATTTTACAGGAAATTCCATTAAAGAAGATGATGTAAAAGAATTTCAGGTGAAAGCATTTAGATTTGGATATTCTCCTGGGATAATAACAGTAAACAAGGGAGATAATGTAAAGATTATAATAAATAATACAGATACTTTTCACGGAATAAGAATTCCATATTTAGGAATCAAAGGAAATGAGATATTGGAATTTACAGCAGACAAAGAAGGAGAATTTAGTTGGTATTGCAATAACATGTGTGGAAGCGGACATATGCAAATGCAAGGAAAATTGATTGTAAGATAAAATGACATTTATTTTTGGTCTTTCTTTAATCTATTGGACAGGATACTAACTGGGAACATAAATTTAAACTATTGTTTTCAACAATAGAAACATTTAAATACATGAACAAATGCTCAACTATTATGAAAAAAGTACAGATTGAATCAGAGAGAAAAATAATGCAGTTTTTTTCTAGTCTGGCTGATGAAACAAGACTTCATATCTTATTAAGCATAGCAGAAAAACCAAAAACAGTTAATGAAATCTATGATTTTGTTGGAAGGAACAAGATGACCCTCTCTGCAATTTCACATCAATTAAAACAATTAAATGATATAAATATAGTAACATTCGAAAAAAGGGGGAAAGAGAAATACTTTGAATTATCAGATAAATTTTGCTGGTGTATCTTGAGAGATGCATTTTTACAATTCAATACTAATATTAAAATTAAATGTAAGAAATGCGAAGATCATAAGGGACATTAAACAATATGAAAAAAACAACATTAGATATTTCTGGAATGCATTGTGCAAGCTGTGCATCTTTAATTACTAACAGATTAAAGAAAGAATCTGGAGTATCTTATGTAAATGTAAATTTAACAACAGAAAAAGCCAGTGTTGATTTTGATGAAAGCAAAACCAATGAAAATAAAATAATAAACATAATAGAAAGTTTAGGCGATTATAAAGCAAAGATAATGAGCAAAAATATTAACACCCAGGATTATGAAACTAAAAAAAGAGAAAAAAATTTAAAGAAGATTAGAAATACTTTTTTGTTTAGTTTAGCTTTTGCAATTCCAGCATTTTTAATTGGAATGTTATTTATGTGGATAGGGATAGAAATCCCTTATTCTAGTTATATTCTTTTTTTATTGGCAACACCAGTTCAATTTATTGTCGGATGGGATATATACAAAAGTGCATTTAGCGCTTTAAGAAATAAATCTGCTAATATGGATAGTTTGATAGCAATAGGAACAAGTGCCGCTTATTTTTATAGTGTTTATGTTATATTCTTTCAGCCAATGGAAAATCAGTATTTTGAAGCTGCTGCAATTTTAATCACTTTTGTTATCTTGGGAAGATATCTTGAAGCTATTGCAAAAGGAAAGACAAGTGAAGCAATAAAGAAATTAATGAATCTCTCTCCTAAGATAGCCACTGTAATAAGAAATGGAAAAGAACAAAAGATTTCTATTGATGAAGTGATTGTTGGAGATATAATTATTGTTAAACCAGGAGAAAAAGTTCCTGTTGATGGAATAATAATTGAAGGCCAGAGCGCAATTGATGAATCAATGATAACAGGTGAAAGCATGCCTGTTGAAAAAAATAAAAATGATTTGGTAATTGGAGCTACAATAAACAAACACGGAAGTTTTAAATTTAAGGCAACAAAAGTAGGAGCAAATTCAACCTTAGCACAAATTATTAAATTAATTGAGGATGCTCAGGGTAAAAAAGCCCCAATCCAGAGATTTGCTGATAAAATTTCTTCTTATTTTGTTCCTGCAGTTATAGCTATTGCAGTTATTGCATTTTCTATTTGGTATTTTATTGTGGGGCAGACATTTTCTTTTGCTTTAATTATTGCAGTCTCAATCCTTGTTATTGCATGTCCTTGCGCCTTAGGTTTAGCAACACCAACCGCCATAATGGTTGGAACTGGAAAAGGTGCTGAAAAAGGCATTTTAATAAAGGGGGGAGATGCTTTAGAAACAGCTCATAAATTATATGCAATTGTTTTTGATAAAACAGGTACATTAACTCAAGGAAAACCAGAAGTAACAAATATAATTACACTAGGGAAGGTAAATGAAAATGAATTATTAAGATTAGCTGCAAGTATAGAAAAAAACAGTGAACATCCTCTTGCACAAGCAGTTGTTAATAAGGCAATTGAGAAAAAACTGAAACTTGATGATATAAAAAGTTTCAAGGCAATTCCAGGGCAGGGTGTAGAAGGGATATTAAAAGGAAAAAAGATTATTGTAGGCAAACCAGAATATGCAAAAAATATAATAAATATTAAGGTGGTTGAAAATAATATAAAAGAGTTAGAAGAAGATGGAAAGACTGTTGTTGTGCTAATATATGATAGAAAAGTATATGGATGCATTGCAATAGCAGATACTATTAGAGAAGATTCAATACAAGCAGTTAAGGATTTGCAAAGAGAGATGATATTTGTTTATATGATTACAGGAGATAATAAAAGAACTGCTAATGCAATTGGTAAACAGTTAGGAATAAATCACATTATTTCAGAAGTTTTGCCGCAAGATAAAGCTAATGAGGTTAAAAAACTTCAAAGAAAAGGAAAAGTTGCGATGGTTGGGGATGGGATTAATGATGCACCTGCATTAGCACAAGCAGACATTGGAATTGCAATTGGTTCTGGAACAGATGTTGCAATGGAAACAGGAAATATTGTATTAATGAATAATAAAACAACAGATGTTGCAAGAGCAATAAAGCTCAGCAAGATTACTATTAGAAAAATAAAACAAAATATGTTTTGGGCATTATTCTATAATTCTTTAGGAATTCCAATTGCTGCAGGAGTTTTATACTCTTCTACAGGATGGTTATTATCACCAATAATTGCAGGTGGGGCAATGGCTTTATCATCAGTTAGTGTTGTTCTAAATACATTGTTGATGAAAAGAGCAAAGATATAAAAATGAATTGTTGTTATTAAGAAAGAAGATATGAAAAAAATATGGTTAGCAATTATAATTATTTTAATAATAGGATTATTCTTTTTAGTGAAACCTCTTTTAACTGGAAAAACAATTGATGAAGATAGGGTAAAGATGAATGAATTTGCACAATGTTTGACTGATTCAGGATTAACAATGTATGGAACTTTATGGTGTTCTCATTGCCAAAATCAAAAGAAATTATTTGGGAAATCCTTTAAATATGTTAATTTTATTGATTGTGACAGAAAGAGTGAGATTTGCACTTTAGAAAAGATAACAGGATATCCTACGTGGAAAATAAACAATACAAGTTATCCCGGAGAGCAATCTTTTTCAAGATTATCTCAATTAACAGGTTGTGTGTTAGATTAAACAATTAAATTCATAGGGAGGTAAAAAATGAAAAAAGATAATTCACTTATCTGGGTGGTAATAGCATTTGTGGCATTATTGATTTTAGTAAGTTTTGGATTCAGGGGGGCAGGTTATGGAATGATGTCAATGATGTACGGAAGCTATGGCTCAGGAATGATGTTTTTTGGGTGGATATTCGGAGCATTAAGTTTGATTGCTTTGGTCTTGTTTATTATATGGCTTGCTAAAAGAATTTAAGTACAATAATAAAAATGAATAAAGGGAAAATAAAATTTATCTTTTCTTTTTTCTTCTTGCTTTTTTTGGCGCAGGGACCTCTTTAACTATCTTTTTCATGTCAGAAAAGACATAGATATAAAGTATTTCTAAAATACCTATTGTATTTACCAAAGCAAATACAATAAACCATATCACCTGTTTTTTTCTGGCTGATTTCCAGAATGCCAAAAGTTTCCAGACTAAAGACCAGATTAAGATAACAATAAGCAACCAGAGAGAAATTCCAAGTTGGTCAGCAAGTGTGCTTAAATATTCCATTTTCACCTCCTTTTATAGATAAATCTACAAAGTTTAAAAATGTTGAGTTTTTTTTGATTAAAAAATAATTGTATATTCCTGTTACCTTTTTTTAGAGTTACGAAAGTTTAAATAGCCCCATCTGATGAGAATATTTCATTTACTACAACCTGTGGTAAGAGAGAGGTATAGAACATACAACATATTGTATGTTATTAAAGATAATGAATTGTCCTTTTTGTGCGCATAAAGAATCAAAAGTAACTGACAAGAGAGCTTCTCCCTTTGGAATAAGGAGAAGAAGGGAGTGCCTCAAATGCAGGAAAAGATTCACAACATATGAGAAGATTGAGCAAAGTGAATTATATGTAATAAAAAAAGATGGAAGAAGAGAAAAATTCATTAGAGAAAAACTTGCCAGTGGAATAGAAAAGGCATTTGAAAAGCGTCCCATTTCACAGGACAAAATAAAAAACATAATTGAGGAAATTGAAGAGATGGTAAGGAAAACAGGAAAAAAAGAAATTAAAAGTTCATTTATAGGGGAATTAGTTATGAAGAAATTAAAGAAAATAGATAATGTTGCATACATAAGATTTGCTTCAGTATATAGGCAATTTAAGGATATAAAAGATTTCAAAGAGGTAATGAAAGAGGTTTAAATGGAGGGAAATTTGGAAAAAAAAGTTCAAGATCCTGATGCAAATTGATTTTTTATTTTAAATCTTATTTTTTTATTTTAGATAATAATTAAGATAATAATTAAGATAAAATATTATAAATTTAATTAATATAATCTACCATCACCGTATATCCACTGAATCATTACATCACTTCTTGGTCCATACAATAAATCATTAAACTTCATAATTGTAGGAGGATTT
>CAZIZL010000009.1:13834-14170 GCA_964543665.1 Candidatus Woesearchaeota archaeon
ACTTATACTCATGAAGAAGCAGTTGCAGATTCAATAAAGTATTTTAAAGGAGATGACTTAGCAGCAACTGTTTTTGTCAATAAATATGCTTTAAAAGATTCTTTTGGAAACATTTATGAATCTTCTCCTGAAGAAATGCATAAAAGAATAACAGAGGAAATATTCAGAATAGAACAAAAATATCCTAATTCCTTGAGTGAAGATAAAATATATTCTTTGCTAAAAGATTTCAAATATATTATTCCTCAAGGGAGTCCTATGGCTGGGATAGGAAATAATTATCAAATTGCTTCTTTATCTAATTGTTTTGTAATAGGAAATGATTCTGATTCATAT
>CAZIZL010000010.1:0-9654 GCA_964543665.1 Candidatus Woesearchaeota archaeon
ATGAAAATGTATTTTGTATTTTTTGCATAAATGAATAACTGCCATGTCCCAGCATATTACTGCATCTACTTTATTTCTTATCTTTTTTATTATCTCCTCAATTTCCAGGATTTCTTCATTATAGATTATTGAATTCAATGTCAGGTATTTTTTTATTTTCTTTGGCCCGCATAATGCATTTATTTTATCCAAATCTTTTAATGCAAAATTGCCTGCATTTTTCCTCATTGAAAATTCTTTCAACCCAAAATAAACAGCATCTGCTCCTGCATTTATTGCAGTAATCAGCATTGGAAAATCTCCTGCTGGTGCAAGAAGCTCATATTTTGGTTTTCTCATAAAATCCTTAGTATGATTACCTTTAAAAATACTTTTTATTTGTAAATATTAGGTTATGGCGAATGTAGTATAACGGTTAGTATGTACGGTTGTGGTCCGTGAGAAGAGGGTTCGACTCCCTCCTTTCGCCCTTAAATTTTATTTTGAAACAATTATTTTAGCCTTCATAGTAGGATGAATATCACAATGATATGCATATTCTCCTTCTTCAATAAAGATATATTCTCCGCTCATTCCAGATTCAAGATCTATATCAAACAACTGACCAACTTCAGAGCCTTCTCTTGCGTCACTTGTTATATCATGCAAAAATGAATCCTGATTTTCCCAGACAACTGTTGTTCCAACTTTTACATTCAGAACAGAGGGACTAAATTCAAAATTCTTTATTGTCACGTTCTTTATTCCTGCATTTTCAGAAAATGGATTTTTAATCAATATAAATGCTATTAAAAGAATAACAATAATTATTATTGCAGAGATTAATACACCTCTTGTTTTTTTCATCTTTCTTTAAGAATATTTTAGTATATAAATTTTATGTGAAAAATTAGGGGATCCGTAAACTTTTAAAACTTTCATATTCTGAAATATTGAGGTGATAAAATGGAAAAAGATTTTTATGATTTGATTATAATCGGGGCAGGAGGAAGCGGTTTAGCAGGAGCAATGTATTCTGCAAGACTGGGGCTTAAAACACTGGTTCTTGGAAAAATGAGCGGTTCTGAACTTCCAGTTGGAGGGGTTATTACAACCACTAATGTTGTTGAAAATTATCCTGGCTTCAAGAAAATAGGAGGAATGCTTCTCGCAAAGAATTTAGAGGAGCATGCAAGAGATTATGAGCTGGTTACAATAAAAATTGAGGAAGCTCTTGAAATTAAAAAAGAAAAGAACTGCTTTATTGTCAAAACAAAGAAATCAGAATACAAGGGAAAAGCCCTTATTTTTGCAACAGGAACAAAATGGAAAAAACTTCCTGAATCAATCAAAGGTGCAAGGGAATTTGAGAGAAAAGGAGTTAATTATTGCGCTTTGTGTGATGGCCCTTTATACAAAAATAAAATAGTTGGTGTTGTGGGGGGTTCAGATAGTTCTGTGAAAGATGCTTTATTGCTTGCAGAACATGCAAAAAAAGTCTATATTATTTACAGAGGAGACAAAATTCATCCAGAACCATTTAATCTTGAAAAAATAAATAGGGCAAGAAACATAGAAATAATAAATAACACAAATATAAAAGAAATAAAAGGAGAGGGGAAAATTGAGGAGATTATACTGGATAAATCTTACAATGGAAAAAAAGAATTAAAGATTGATGCTGTTTTTGTTGCAATAGGGCATGAAATTCTTTCAGAATTGGGTGTTGCCCTTGGAGTAAAGGTTAATGATAAAAAAGAAATAATAATCAATCATAAAACCTCTGAGACAAATGTTCCGGGTGTTTTTGCTGCAGGAGATGTTACAGACAAGCCATTTAAGCAATTAATTACAGGAGTTGCAGATGCCTGCACTGCTGCTTATTCTGCTTATGAATATTTAGGAAAGGAAAAAGTTGTATGCTGATTCTCACTGCATTTTATCATAATCTTTAAATAGATGAAATTTGGTTCATATTTATAATGGCAGAAATAAATCAAAAAGCACCTGAATTTTATGCAAAGGCATTTTATGAAAACAGAATAAAAAATATAAAATTAGGAGATTATAAGGGAAAATGGGTTATTTTGTTTTTTTATCCTGCTGATTTTACTTTTGTATGTCCTACTGAATTAGGAGAATTAGCTGATAATTATGAAACCCTGAAAAATCTTAATGCAGAGGTTTTAAGTGTAAGCACAGATACTGAATTTGTCCATAAGGCATGGCATGATAATTCTGAGACAATAAAAAAGATAAAATTTCCGATGCTTGCAGATCCTACAGGAGATATATGCAGGAAATACGGAACTTATATTCCTGAAGAGGGTTTGAGTCTGAGAGGGACATTTATTATTGACCCTGACAGTATTCTGAAAGCTTATGAGATTCATGATAATTCTATTGGAAGAAGTGCAGAAGAATTAATAAGAAAAATTCAGGCTGCTCAGTTTGTGAGAGAGCATGGGGGAGAAGTCTGCCCTGCAGGATGGAAGCCTGGAAAAGAAACCCTGAAACCAGAGCTTGAATTAGTCGGAAAGATTTAACCAAAACTCATATAAACCTGTTTTCTAAATAATTGCTATGACATTAAACTTTGAAACAGAGTATTTAATTAAAGAACTGAAGAAAATAAAACCAAAAAAAGTTTTGGTTCAGTTACCAGAAGGTGTGAAACAGAATGCATTTGAGATTGCAAAGGTTTTCTCAGACATGGGAATTGAAGCTGTTTTTTCTGGTGAAACCTGCTGGGGAGGATGTTCTATTGGAGTTGAAGAAGCCAAATCATCTGGAGCAGATTTAATTGTTCATTTTGGGCATGCTAAATTCATAGATGTTGATTTTCCTGTTTTGTATATAGAAGTAAGAGATGAACTGGATTTAATTCCTCTTCTTAAAAAATCCATTAAAGAATTAAAAG
The DNA here is from genome assembly GCA_964543665.1 of Candidatus Woesearchaeota archaeon. Lineage (GTDB taxonomy): Archaea > Nanobdellota > Nanobdellia > Pacearchaeales > GW2011-AR1 > MWBV01. The sequence continues at coordinate 2,900 of CAZIZL010000010.1, forward strand.
ATTTCAAGAAAATAGGGTTGAGTTATTCAATTCAGCACAGGCATGATGTTGATAAGATAATTAATTTTTACAAAGAAAATGGAAAAGAAATTGTCTTGTCAAAGAAAAAGGGAATGGTTGCTTATGAAGGGCATATTGTGGGATGTCAGTACAGGGGATTAAAGGAAATTGAAAATGAAGTTGAAGCATTTGTTATTATAGGAAATAATTTTCATTCAATGGGTGCTGTATTAAGTGTTGCAAAGCCAGTGTTTCTTGTTGATGTTTATAATCATGAAATAAAAAATATGAATGGAGTAAGGGAGAAAATCCTTAAACAAAGGGCAATATCAATAAGCAAGTTTAAGGATGCAAAGAATATTGGGATAATAACAGAAATAAAGCCAGGGCAGAAATTCGGGGCTCCTGAGCTTCTTATAAACAAATTAAAATCCGCAGGCAAGAATGTCATCTTAATTACAATGAGTGAGCTTACTCCTGATAAATTAATGAATTTTTATTATGTGGATTGTTTTATAGAGCTGGCATGTCCGAGAATTGCAGTTGATGATTATGCAAAATACAGAAAGCCAATAATAACTTTCAAAGAAGCATTGGTAGGCCTGGGAGAAAAGACATGGGAAGAAATACTGGAGAAGGGAATAATTTGATTTGTATTAATTCTGTAAGGGTTACACACCATAATATTTAAATAGTTAATTTTTATTGAGAAGTTATGGAAGTAGAAGTCGGGATAACAAAATTGAGAGTTTCTCATGAAGGAGGAAAACTTACTTTTCAGTATCCTGCATTTAGGGGAAATTATGGAAATGTTGCAAATGCAATAAATAATGATAATTTAAAGAGACCTAATTCTTCAGAAACAGCTTCATTAGTTTATGATGCCTTTAAAAATTCAGATGGAAAATATGAATCAGAAATAATAAAGATTCTAAATGACACATTGCTTTGGGAATTTACAGGAAATCTTTATCTTCCAAAATTAAATGAAAAAATAGATAATGGTGTTATTCTTGAATATAATCCTAAGATAGAAAATGGAAAATTAATTATGGATAAAAACTCTCTAATAAAGAGATTAAAAGAAAATGATTCTAATGTTAAATTTGTTCCCTTTGGATTTAAGACAGGAAAGCAAAACTTAATAGAATTACAAAAGAATCCATATATTGTTGCTAGATATGGAAAAGAAGGTGCAGAAAAAATAGCAGAAATTGCTTCAAAATACAAAAATGAGCCTTATGTTTATAGTTTTGATTCTGTTAATGAAGAAAAAGTAAGAATGTCTGCGTTGTTCAGGGACTGGGGCTCTGTCAACAGGTTGATTGTCCTTGGCAACTACTGGTTCAGTGATTACGATGGTCATGCTTTTGGGGTAGACAACACAAAAAAGAATGAGTAGGTTTGGCTCGCTTAGGGATTTAACTGAAACCTATTTCACCATAAGGTTTTTAAATATGAATTATGTTTCATATTCATATATTCCTTTCATATAACTGAGAGGAGGTTAAAAATGTCTGAAGAAGATACAATAAAAATAAAGAAAAACAGTTTATGGAAATATACTTCTATAGTTCTATTGCTAGTTATTTTAGTTGGAGGATTCTTTTTACTTAAGGAAAAAAATGTAACAGATAATGCAGTTATTTCTCCTGGAACCCAGGATCCTGTTAATCTTAATGTATTTACAAATAATCCTGCTCTCTATCCTTCTCTTGGACCAGAAGATGCAGATACAGTTATAATAGAGTTTTCTGATTTTCAGTGTCCATATTGTGCATTAGCATCTGGATTGCCTGATTTTGCAGACCAATATGCAACTCAATATGCTGATTTAATTGACTCAGCAGGAAAAGTCCAGAAAATGGCTGAAGATGGAGATGTAAGATTTATTTATGTTTCAATGAGCTTTTTGGGAGAGGAGTCAGTTTATGCAGCACAGGCAGGATTATGTGCAAATAATCAGGGAAAATTCTGGGAAATGCATGATGTGATTTTTGAGACTCATGATGGAAAAGAGAATAACGGAAAATACTCCAAGGATAATTTAAAGAAAATGGCAAAAACAATTTCAGGATTGGATGCATCAGAATTTAACAAATGTCTTGACAATGATGAAACACTTGCATATGTTCAGGAAGCCTCAAGCACAGCAGGTTCAATTGTAAGCGGGACACCAACATTTTTTGTAAATGGACAGAAAGTTTCTGCTTCCTGGAGCCAGATTTCCTCTTTGATTTAATTATTTTTTTATTTATTATTTATTATTGAATATCCTTTTTCTTCTATTTCCTGAATAAGGTTTTTATTTCCTTTTAATTTTATTTCCCCTTTGCTGATAATGCACACTTTGTCAGGCTCTATGTAATTAAAAATTCTTTTATAGTGGGATATAATGATTATTATTTTATTTTTGTTTTTCAGGGAATTTATTGCTTCTGCAATATCTTTAAGAGCATCCACATCTAGTCCTGAGTCTGCTTCATCAAGAATTATTACATCAGGATTCAGGAGAATAAGTTGAAGAATCTCTGACTTCTTTTTTTCTCCTCCTGAAAATCCCTTGTTGAGATACCTTTCTGCAAATTCACTATCAAGATTAAGCATTTCAAGTTTTTTCTTTAATAATCTCCTGAATTCAAATACAGAGATTTTCTTTTTATTCATTGAATTATAAGCTGTTCTTAGAAAATCATAAATTCTTACTCCTGGAATTTCCTGGGGAAACTGGAAAGACATAAAAATCCCTAACTTGGCTCTTTTATCTGGCTTTAAATCAGTTATATCTTTTTTATTCAGGAATATTTTTCCAGAAGAAATTTTGTATTTTGGATTTCCCATAAGAACATTTGCAAGAGTGGATTTTCCAGAGCCATTTGGGCCCATTAATGCCATTATCTCACCTTTTTTTATTTCAAGATTTATATCCTCAAGTATCTTTTTCCCCTCAATTTCAATATTCAGGTTTTTTATTTCAAGGCTCATTTTTCTTTTATTTTCCTTAATGCTTCAAGAGGAAGAAGTTCGCAGGAAATTCTTGCAGGAGTTACCTCAATTCCAAGAAGTTTGTCCACATCTTTTTTTGTTAATTTTCTAATTTCTGATATTTTCATTCCCTTTATTTTTTCAAGAAGAACTGATGCAGAAACAGTGCTTATAAAACAGGAAATCCCTGAGAATTTAGCATTAATTATTTTGTTATCTTTAATAAGAAGCTCAATTGTTATTTCATCATTGCAGGAGGGATTTTGATGCTTTAAGGTGCAATTTTTGTTTTTTAATTCTCCGTAATTAGGTCTTTCAGAATAAATTTCCATTATATACCTTTTATACATTGTTTCGCTCATTTTAGCACACTGAATTTTCTATTTCAAGTTCAATTAATTTATTTAATTCTGCAGCATATTCAAGAGGGAGATTTTTTATTACAGGCTCAATAAATCCTGAAACAATCATTTTTACTGATTCTTCCTCAGAAATTCCCCTTGACATAAGATAAAACATCTGCTCTTCGCCTATTTTTCCTACTGCTGCTTCATGTGATACTTCAACTTCATCTTCTGCAACTTCCATGCTTGGAAAAGTAAGTGCTTTGCTTGAATTATCCAGCATTAATCCATCGCATCTTACACTTGATTTTGAATTTTTTGCATTTTGATTTATTTTTACATATCCTCTGTAGGAGCTTATTCCTGAATCTTTGCTTATTCCTTTGCTTACAACAAGTGAGGAGGTATTTTCCCCTATGTGATATACTTTGCATCCTGTATCCTGATACTGCCCTTTTCCAGCATAGGCAATTCCAAGGTATTCTGTTCTTGAATTTTTTCCAAGAAGAACACTGCAGGGATAGAGCATTGTTATTTTGCTTCCCATGTTTCCATTTACCCATTCTATTATGGAATTTTCATGGGCAATTGCTCTTTTTGTATTCAGATTGTAAACATTCTTGCTCCAGTTTTCTATGCTTGAATATCTTACTTTTGCATTTTTTAAAACATGTATTTCAACACATCCTGCATGAAGGGAATTTTCAGAGTATTGGGGTGCAGAACATCCTTCAATGTAATGAAGTTCAGAATTTTCATCAGCTATTATAAGAGTATGCTCAAATTGCCCTCCTTGTTTTGAATTCATTCTGAAATATGCCTGAAGAGGAAGCTCCACTTTTGTGTTTTTTGGAACATAGATAAAAGTTCCTCCACTCCAGACAGCACAATGAAGTGCTGTAAATTTGTGCAGTCCTGGATTAACACAGGAAGTCATAAAATATTTTTGCACAAGTTCAGGATATTCATGAAGAGCTAAATCCATATCCAGGAAGATAACTCCTTTTTCACTGAGGCTTTTTTTCAGATTATGATAAATTACTTCTGATTCATACTGTGCCCCTACTCCTCCCAAAAGTTTTCTTTCTGCCTTTGGAATTCCCAGTTTTTCATAGGTTTCCCTTATTTCTTTTGGAACCTCTTTCCAGGAGGTTGAATTCTTTTTTGCATCTGGTTTTATATAATAATTTATTTCATTGAAGTTTAATCCAGATAAATCAGGTCCAAAGGGGGGAAGAGGAAGTTTATTAAACAAATTAAGGGCTTCAAGCCTTTTGTTAAGCATCCATTCTGGCTCGTTCTTGTCCTTTGATATAAATTTTATTAATTCAGGGGATAATTTATTATATGAAATAGTTTTCATATATTACCCTAGTATTCTGTTGTTTTAAATGTTTTTGATTTTAAAAGAAAGGTATTTATAGGATTTTTTACTCTTTAATTCATGAACAATGATTTAGTAAAAGGATTTAATGACTATGCAGGAGAAGAAGCTCTTAAAAGAGCAGAGATAAAGAAAATTCTAGTGGATACTTTTGAAAAATACGGATTTGAGCCAGCAGAAACCCCTCTTGTGGAATATGAGGATTTTGTAAAAGGAGAAAACAAGCAGGATGAGGCTGTTTCTGATATTTTTAAGTTAAAAGACAAAGGAGAAAGGAATCTTGCATTAAGATATGAATTTACCTTTCAATTAAAAAGATTAATGCAAAACAAAAAACTGCCTTACAGAAGATATCAGATTGGAGAGGTTTTCAGGGATGAACCTGTTTCTTCAAGCAGATTCAGGCAATTTACACAATGCGATGTGGATATTGTAGGAAGCAGAATAAAAGATGAGGCCGAAATTCTGTTTTTAACAAAAGAAATAATGGACAGATTAGGGATAAAATTTGTCATTTATATTAATAACAGGAAATTATTAAATGAGATACTTGAAAAAGAAGGAATTAAAGAAAAAATAAAAGTCATAAAAGAAATTGATAAATTAGACAAGCTTCCTGAAAAAGAAATCAGGGAAAACCTGAAAAAGTTCAATGCAGAGAAAATTCTTAATATTTTTACAAAACCTGAAAAATATTTTGAGGTTTATTCAGCTTATTCCGAAATAAAAGAACTTAAGGAGGCACTGGAAAATTATGGAATTAAAAAAGAAATTAAATTTCTTCCTTCTTTGGCAAGAGGTTTGAGTTATTATAATGGAAATGTCTTTGAAATTAAAACAGATAAAATTAAAGAAACCATCTGCGGAGGGGGAAGTTATATGTTTAATGAAGTCCAATGCACTGGAATCACACTTGGTTTAGACAGATTAAGCATGCTTATTAAAATAATTAACAGCAAAAACAGTGTTTTGGTTGTTTCTCTTAATGAAGATAAACAGGCAATTAAAATTGCTGATAAATTAAGGAAATCAGGCAATAATGTTTCTATTTTTTATGGAAAACCCTCAAAGGCACTGGAATATGCAAATTCCTATAATCTAAAGCAGGTAATTTTTGTTGGTGCAGAGGAAATAAAGAAAAAAAAGTTTAAAATTAAGGATATGAAAACAGGCAGAGAAAAAATACTTGTTTTGGAAAAGAAAACAAAAAAGAACATTATTGTTCAGAGAAAGTAAGATTCTAAACTTTAAAAATTATACAAAGATTTAAAAATCACATTCATCTGAAACTTTTTCTTAAAAACTAATTTTTGAGGTAAATAATTATGGAATATCAAACAGATGGCATTAATTCGGTCAATGAGTATCTTAATGAGGTACATGAAATACTGATAAAAGCAGTAAGAGAAGATAAAGCGCAGGCATATACTAAAGTCATTAAAAGACTGGCAAATCTTGCAAAAAAAGACAAAGACCAGTATTTCCAAAAAATACATGATGAAATGATTTACATAAGGAATTATATGCCCCTTCTTGAAAAAAGAGCAGATAAATATACCAATATTTTTGTTTTTGCAAAATATTTATTTAATTCAGAGAAATTATCAAAAGTTAAGTCATTAAAAGATAAACTCTCTTCACTTGATGATTGTTTTGATGAAAAATATGAATTATTAAGAAAGATTTATGAGGCAAGACTCAATCATTTTACTGATGATGAACTTATTGAGGAATATGAGAAAATAACTTTAAGAAGAGAGGATTGGAAAAAGAGACTTGAAGAAGTAAATGGAATAAAAGAAAGAAATGGAAATAGAAATAATAAAAGAATTAAAAAACTTTCAGGAGATATAACTGAAGAGATTGAAAGGCGGGATAGGGCAAGAAAAGATGCCCTTGTTGAAATCTACAGAAGAAAGATTGATTTAGAGCAGTATTACATGAATTAAGCCAATGTCTACAAATAAGAAAGAATTATAAAATTTAAAATACTTCAGATGTACTTACATAAATGAAAAACCCAAAACTCAATCAAAAGATAT
>CAZIZL010000010.1:9754-13477 GCA_964543665.1 Candidatus Woesearchaeota archaeon
ATTACAATTCAAATTCCTCAATCAATTTCTTATTCCTGACTTCAGGATGAAATAAAACACCATAAATTGGCTTAGAAATGTGTTTTATTGCCTGTGGTGTTTTTGTTTTTGTGAATGAAACAAAATCTTTTGGAAGAGTTGTGTAATTATTGTGCAAATGATAAACTTCATGCTCTCCTGCTAAACCTAAAAATTCCTTTGTGAAATTCTCTTTATAATAACCAATTTCAGTGAGATTTTTTAATTTTCCTCTGAATATCAAAGAAATAATCTGCATTCCTGCACATATTCCTAAAATTGGCTTATTTAATGTTTTAATAAATTCAAATTTACCTATGTTTTTCAGGAATTCATTGTCTTTAAGAGAGGTTCCTGTTATAATTATCTTTGAAGACTTTTGAATATCTGAATCGCTTATTTTTGAATAATGAACTGTTTTAAAGTCTTTTTTTAAGATAGTTTCAATTGGTTTTACAAATTCCAGTTCATGAAAAGGTTCTTTGCATATTGAGATGATTAATATCATAAAACAAGAAGAAAGGATAAGATTAAAAAACTAACTAAAAATAAATTTATCTTATCCTGAAAGTTGCGCTTACAGATGCACTTATTTCCTGCTCACTTGGAGTGAGATTCATTGCTGTTTCTCTTGCAGATGCAACATCATCAGAAGAAACTCCTCCTTCTGCTTTTGCAGTGTAAAGATTCCAGGGATAATATCCAAAGTCACTTACACTAACTGAAAGAAGTTTTCCAGCTGTTTTTCCAAATCCAGATGCAACTGAGTCTGCTTTTATTTGTGCATCCTGTGCAGCTAATTCAAGAGCTTCTGCCTTGTATTTATTCTGGGATTCCTGGCTTAATTCAAAGTTTATATAGCTGATTCCTGCACCAGCATCAACTCCTGCATCAATAATAGGTGTTAATTTTGGTGAATCCTCTGTTGATAACTCAAGCTTTATTGAGTGATAAGCTATATATCCATCTGAAGTCTGTTTTCCATTATCCCATTCTACATTAGGATAGATGTTATAGCTTTCAGTTTTTATATCGCTCTCTTCATATCCAAGATCCACGAGATTGTCCACAAGTTCGTCATATATATCAGAATTTGCATCTCTGACTTCTGAACTGGTTTTTCCTTCTGTCTGAATGCTGAAATACACTGAAATTATATCAGGCATTGCTTTAACACTTGAAATTCCCTGGACAGTCACGCTGTTATTAGAACCAGGAATTGCTGATCTGAATGCAAACAAAGCAAGAAGTGCAATTACAAGTATAACTCCTGCTATTATTGAGGTTACAACAATTGCGTTATTTTGTTTGTTCATTATATTTACCTCCTTTCAATTCTATAAACATGGTTATAATTTCCTCTAGGACAAATTTATTTGGACTACAGTGGAAACTTAAATTTATTTAAAGTTTCCTCCAATTTACAATTGAAATTATTAAAATAGATAAAAGAGCTCCTGCAAGAAACCAGAGCCAGATTGGGGTTGGATGAGGAGTGAGTATTGTATCCTGAGCAACACTTACAACCTGGGGTGTTGCTTCTGCAACTCCTGTTGCTTTTTCCATTAATATTTCAGAAGAATCTTCTATTGCAGAAGAAGCAATATTTTCCTGAGCGTATTTTATTTTTTCAAATACCCATATTGCAAAAGTTCCCGCAAGAGTTAATATGAATGCAGGCAAGATTGATTTTATTTTCTCAGAGTTTACTTTTTTAGGTGAAAAGACAATTGATTTATTGGATAATTCATACATGATGATTTTTTTGCCTTTTTTGCTCCAGAAGAAGTTTTTCCTTTTTTGAACAAAACCAGATTCCAGTAATTTCTTGACATTATAATCAAGAGTGTTCATTGGTATATCAAGAGCATCAGATAAATCCTTTTGGCTTGCTTCTTTTTTCTCAGCAAGATAATTGATTATCTTTTTGCAGGTTTTGCTTCCAATGACTTCTGCAATTGCTTTTGATTTTGAATCTTCCAAAGATACCAGCATGAACCTGTCTTCACTCATAACAAAACACAGGGATTTGATATTTATAAATAATTTGAAAGGTTCAAATAGGATTGAAGTTATGAGTGTCTCGGAGGATAATAATCTATAAAAATAGGATATTATTAAATAAATAAATGAGGTATATCTTTTTAGATGAAAGTGGAGAATTGGGGTTTAAACCCGCATCAAGTAAATATTTTGTTATAACTCTTTTGTCTTGTGATGAGGGAGAAATTTATACTTTAAGAAGAATAATTAAGAAAGTTAGAGCAAAGATAATCAAGAAGAAACTTAAAAAATACCCGGAAATAAAAGGGAATAATAGCACTGATAAAATAAGAGAAGAAGTTTTAAATAGATTTTCTCAGACTAACTCAAAGATTTTTGTCATAATTCTTGAAAAATCAAAGGTGTATGAATATTTAAAAAATAAGAAAGATAAATTATATAATTATATCTGCAATCTTATTTTAAATGAATGTTCATTTGATGATAATCAGGTTAATCTAGTAGTTGATAAATCAAAAACAAACCGCTCATTAAGAGAAGATTTTGATAATTATATACGAAATAATTTAAACCAAAAAAATCAATCGTGTATTTTGAAAATAAAGCATGAAAATTCACAAAAAGAAGCTTGTTTGCAGGTTTTAGACTTTATTTCATGGGCCATATTTAGAAATTATGAATATAATGATACACATTTTTATTAACATAATAAAAGATAAAATAGTAATAAAGAAAGAAATGTTTGAAAAATTATCCGGACCCTAGAGATTAAGACAAGGTGTACCATTCCAGTACACAAACCTCTCTAGGACTTACCTAGATGATATATATAGATACATATACAATTTAAATCTTTCGTTTTTTTGAACTTTTGTTCAAAAAATGGCATTTTAAAGGAAAATTAGTGAAATCACTCTTTTTCTGCCTTAATTTTACCACAACTATCTCTAAGCATGCATCCTCTGCAAATACCTGAGGTTTTGGACCATTCCTTTGTTCCAAAGCAGGTTCTTTCTAATTTTTGCTTTTGTAATTGAATTTTATCCATTTTACCTATTAAAGATGTTCATATAAGGGGTTTATATAGATATAGATTGGATGTTGGGAAGAAGGGGAGAGGAGAGAAATCAATAAAAACTTACCTTCTCTATAAAGTTAATGCACAAAGAAGAGTTTGATTATTATATTTTTATGGATTACTCTGAAAATCTAATTGGATATATAATTATTGATAATGATAAAGTAGATAGGCTTTTATCTAAAATTACTAAATTAAAACATTATAAAGGTTTAAAGCACAAATCACAATACTTAAATGCTATGAAAAAGTTGTTTGAAAGAGATAAGATTCTTGATGAGCTAGATAAGCATAAAGTCACTGAATTAAGGCAAAACATTGAAATGTGCTCTGAAATCTTTGATTTTTGCAAAACTAAATCAGAGTCTAAAATTTTTATTTCAGTTGATGACAGGCAATATAAGGGATTTATGAAAATAGCATCTATTATTGATGGAAAAAGATTTAAGATTATAAAAGAAGGTCATTTAAAAGAGGGATCTAGTGAATATAAATTGAGTTTAATAATAGACACTTTGCTAAATTTAAAAAGAACAAGGCAAAGTGAATAGAGTAAGTAGGTCCGTCAATCCTACTAACCGCATCATCGCAAAGCGAGCACGGGATTCGTCAGGTCCTGTTCC
>CAZIZL010000011.1:0-856 GCA_964543665.1 Candidatus Woesearchaeota archaeon
CTGCTGTTTCAAGAATATTAGCCTCTGTAATTGCAACTCATGGGGATGATTCAGGATTGGTTTTGCCTTATTCAATTTCTCCGATACAAGTCATAATTATCCCGATATTTAATGCAGAAAATAAAAACAAGATATTAAAAAAATCAAAAGAAATACTGAACAAATTAGAAAAGGAAAATATAAAATCAGAAATAGATGAGCGCAAATATAAAAGACCAGGTGAAAAATACAATATCTGGGAATTAAAAGGGGTTCCATTTAGAATTGAATTAGGTGAAAAAGAACTGGAAAATGAGGAATTTATTTTATTTACAAGAGATACAAAGAAAAAAGAAAAATTTAAATTAAAAGATCTAAAGCAAATAAATAAACTAGGAAAAGAATTTGACAGGAGATTAAGGGAAAAAGCAGATAAATTCATAGAAAAGAGAATAGTAAATTGCTCAAATAAAAAAGAAATAAAAGAAGCTTTATCTTCTGGAAAATTAGCAAGAATAAATTTCTGTTCAACAGATAAAATAGGTGTTCCTTGTGCTGAAGTTGTTGAAAAGGAATTTGCAGGAGATGTAAGAGGCACCTTGGCTAATAAAAATGAAAAACCAGAAGGCAATTGTCTATTCTGCAATAAACCAGCAACAAAAGTTGTGTATGTGGGAAAAAGTTATTGAAAGAATTTTTATTATACCACTTTCATCTGGATTCTTGTTAATCCCAACAGCATTTAATTATAAACTCAATTAAACTAATTATATCCTCAAGAGTATAACCAACAACACATTATTAATTTGCACATTAACTTCTATAAAGAATTAAAAAATACAAAAGAATAAACAAAATTATTTCTTTAATAAAGAAA
>CAZIZL010000011.1:866-13118 GCA_964543665.1 Candidatus Woesearchaeota archaeon
AAGGTGCTGGTAATTGTGATTGGCAAAAATGACACTACCCCATTAATTAATAACCCTGTTCCGAGAAAAATTACTATTGCAAAAAGAGCCTTATCAGCAGAAGTTAATTGTAGTAGCTTTGAACTTAAAATAAGAACACCTAGAGAGAGAATTATCTCAAGGAAATAACCTATTTTTTTCAAACTCTTAGTTTGTATATAGATTACTATTGCAAGAATAACCACTACAAGAGCCAAAACAGAAAATCCTAATACAGCCATATTCACCTCCTTGAATAAAAAGTGAAAAAGAAGTTTATAAATTTTATCGGCAATGAGATATATTAGCAAATAACGCAATCAGAAAAATTCTCTTCAAGACTACTCATATTTTACAAAAGAATTAAGTTCGTCCTCAAGCTTTAAAGTAAACTCCATTAACTGGCTTAATTCTCTTTCTACATACTTTTTATCTGCCATTTCTTTTTTCTCAGAGGCCATTTTACTCAAGATTCTCTCTATCAATGTCTTTTCTAAATCTAAGAAGGATGCACTCAACTCAACCCAGATTTAGGATGACTGAATTAAATTGAGAGATGTTTAATAAATGAAGTATAGACTAAATTAAGTCTTCTGTTCCAACAAAAGATATTTAATCCTTTCTCCATAATTTTTTTAAGAAGAACTCCCTTATAAATATTTATATTCACTATAAGATAATAATCAAGCATTTAGAAATCGTCTTATTCTTTTCTCAAATTCCGGTATATCTTCTTTTCTAATCTGGGCGCCAACAGCATTTTCATGCCCTCCTCCAGTTGCATTTTCAAATCCTTCAATTGTTTTTAATATTAAATCCCTTACATTTTTTCCCCTTGCAGAAATATTGGCTTTTACTCCCTTTGTATAAATAACCACTATAATCTTGTCAGGAAAAGCATATTTAAGTCCATTTGCTATATCTGAACTCATGCTTGTATCTCCTGCATACTTAAAAAATAAAATTTCCCCTGAAATATTTTTCTTTGCTTTTAAAAGAAATTTATTATACTTTTTATCAATTTCCTCAAATCTTTTGTGCATTATCTTATTTTTAGGATTTTCTTCAAGAATATCATAGGGAGTTTTTGCATTCATTAAAAATTTCATCATTTGAATAACATTGCTTATTCTGTCTTTAAGGCTAAACCCCAAAATCCTTGCAATTTTCCCTATTTCAGAGCCATAAAAAATTTCAAAAGCCTCTTTGGAATTTATTCCTAAATCAGGATAATCTTCAATAAAATCCATGTAAAAATCAGGTATAAAATTATCTGAAATGCATCCCACTACTCCAAGCCAGATATCTTCTTTTTTTTTGCTGACTTCATAGCAGATAAAAGTAACTGGCTCATTTGATTTTTCCTTGCCAAACAAAGGATTGTAATAATTAACAAATTCCGGAATTTGCTCTTTGTCTATATCATGATGATCTATCCAGACAAGAGGGATATTCACTTTTTCAACTTCCTCAAAAAATTCTTTTGAAATCTCTGGTTTGTCAAGGACAAAAATATAATCTGAATTAAATTCCTGGACTTTCCTGAAATAATCTTTTATCATAGAAGGAGAGCTTTTTATTGGAAACCCCTTCCCTCTCCCAAGGTATCTCTGCAAAAGCAAAAAACTGCATAATCCATCCTGGTCATTATCAAAAAAGAAAACAGGATTCTGTGCTTTTTCCAGATGCTCGCGTATTTCATTTATTTGCTTTGTGGTTAGCATATTATATCATCTTTCCCACTACTATCTTTTCTTTTAGACTATATATTTCTTCCTTAAAAAAAGAGAGCATACCCTCGTTCTGGAATACCCTTAACAATTCTTCATCGCTTGCAAGAAGAATCTTGTCCAAAAACTGAAAATTTGAAATTAAGGAATCCACATATCTCTCAAGAATATTTGTCTTGCTTAAAATCCTTAATCCTTTTGGGGAAACCTGCTTGTCATGCAGTTCTTCAAAAAGCATTCTTGAAATATTTAGGGGTTCTAATAAAAAATCAAAATCCATTTTCTCCAGCATTTTCTCTGCATAAGAGTGATTTGAGCCAAAATAATCTTTTAATAAAAGCTCTTCTTCTTTATCCAGGCCCCTTGTAAGATCTTTTAGTCTCATGCTTACAATTGCCCCTTCTTTACCCAGTTCTATTAAATATCTTTTAACCACCTCTGAAATTCTTTTTATTATTTCAAATCTCTGTATAACCCCACAAACATCTTTTATAGCAACAATTCTCTGCAATTCAAGAATATTCAGATTATTAATTGATTCATTAAAGCTGTCTCTTTGTTTTTCCAGAATCTGAAGAGTTTCTGCTGCCCTTCTTAAAATCTCAGAGCTTTCCTGAAGTTCATGTTTTTTATCTCCCTGGTAAAGAGTTATCTTTTTTCTCCTTTCAGAAATTGCAATAACAATCGCCCCTGTCTGTTTTGCTGTTCTTTCAGCAGCCTTGTGCCTTGTTCCTGTTTCTTTTGTCTGAATTTCCTGATTAGGAAAAAGAAAAGAATTTGCAAAAAGAATTTTTTTTATATTTTTGGACAAAATAATTGCTCCATCCATTTTAGCCAGTTCAATTACCTTTTGTTGTGTGAATTTCTGATGAATGCTGAATCCTCTCTGAAAAACAGGAGCTATATTTCCATTATCAACTACAATAAGGGCCCCCATTTCTGCCCTTAATAAATCATCCAATGCCCCCCTTATAGAAGTTCCGGGGGCAACCATCTTAAGAACATCAATAAAATCCTTTTCTACAATTCCCAATTTATCCTGTTCACTCTGGGGAACAAATAATTCAGAAATTTCAGTGTCTTTTTCCATAAAGAAAAAGAAATATTCAAATATATAAGCTTTTATGCATAATTTTTACTATTAAAGAATTATCCAAGATTAAGTCATGATAAATTGCTAATATAATAATTAAAAATAAACTCTTAAAATATTGCTCAACTATTACTAAATTTACAACTAACTTATTTAAAAAGAGATGATAAATAATTCCATACAAAAACAATTAATTACTTTGCAAAAGTCTTGGCAACAATTAATGGAAAAATCAGGCTTGCTTCTGCAAATACCTTTACTCTTTTTGCTTTTGGCAGGATTTTTCCCCATGAAACAGCTTCTTCTGGTAAAGCCCCTGAATCACTCCCATCATATTCAGGAAGAGTGTTGATATATACTGCATAATCTGCTCCATTCCTGAACATATTCGCATTGCATATATGGTGCTTGATAAATCCCTCTCCAAGCACAATAATTCCTGATTTCTTAATTCCCAGGGTAGTATTGTTGATTTTCCAGATATCTTCTGCAACATCCACCTTAAAATCAGGATGCTTTGACTTGAAGAAATAAATCATATCCCCTAAACTCCCATCTGTAATTGCAGGACAAAAAACAGGTATTTGGTTTTTCCATGTCCAGTAATAAATTGACTTTTTATTGTTTATTTTCTTTCCAAGTTCCCAGACTAATTCACTTGGTGTGACAATCTCTCCTGTTTTTTTCTGCTTTTCATAAAAATACTCAAGAACAGGAATAATAAATTCCTCAAATGCACAATATCTTGAATTTGGGATAAAAATATTTCCTGCCCTGTTAATTCCTTTTTTTCTTAATTCGCTTCCAGAAGCCCTGAAATTCCCTAATTTAAAGTCACCCAGGCATTTTATTATATCTTCTTCAATTCCTCCTGCAGAAGTTACAAGAACATTGATTTTTTTGTGCTCTGCAAGATATCTTAAAATATCCCTTAAACCAGAAGTCACAATATTTGAAGTATATCCTAAATAAATAAAGGATTTTGAAGCAATCATTTCATTGATTATTTCAATTGCTCTTGAAAAATTGCTTGCCTGCAATCCCGTTGAAGCATAGCTTTCAAGAATTTTGTCATAATTTACTCCTGAATTAAAATCATATCCTTTTATTTCAATTCCTTCTGCTTCTTCTGACTTTCTGAGCACATTTTTTCTTGCTTCTTTTTCCCTATTAATTCCCATATTTTCACCACCTAAATTCAGTATATAAGGGTTTCTAAGCAAAAATCGTGCAATCAAAATCTTTTTAAATAAAAATACCCTATAACTTTACAATGAACAAATGGTTTGAATTACTATTGGGATTGATTCTTCTTGTTGGAACAATTGTTCTTGTTTTTCCGGGAATGCCTTTGGAATCCTGGGGAACTTCAGCATTAATTGTTCTCAAAGGAGGATTGGCATGGATAGTGGCAATTATAGGATTGCTTCTTATAATTCTCGGAATAAGTGAGATAAAAGGATAATTATCTTCCAAAAAATATCAATCCACCCTCAATAATTGCAGCTATAATCAGCAGAGGAAGAATTAGAAAAACAAAAACTCTTAAAGAATTTATAAAAAATTTCTTAAAAGATTTCTCCTTATCTTTCTGAAAAACAAACATTCCAAATTTTAATCCCATTGCAAGGGAAATAATTATGGCAGGCAGTTCAAATATTCCATGAGGAAGAAGACTAAGCAAAGAACCTGCTCCTTCAGATGCAACAGAAACAGAAGCAACATATCCAAGAACATATCCATTAGCAATAGTCAAAATCAAAGGGAAAATTCCAATTAAAAATCCAAAAATCAATCCAAAAAAACCAGCCTGCAGATTATTAAAGAATATAAACAAAATTAATTGTCCAGAAGACATTCCAGAAGTTTTTTCAAGAATTTCCCTTATATAGTCTAAAATGGTTTTTTCAAGAACATCGGGAATAGGAATAAAAAATCCTATTAATGCAAAAATAAGAAATAAACCTGTAATAACCCAGATAAAAGTGCTTGTTTCTTTGATATATTTCCAGCTCTGAATATAATTACTTTTCAGAAGATTATTTTTTTTGTTTTTTGTTTTTTTCATATTAACTAAACCTTTCTCTTATTAATCTTGTTTTGTTTTTATATTTGTTTCGCAAATACAAGCCATACAACAATCCTGCAACCAAACCCCCTAAATGAGCAGTATTTCCAATCCCGATATTTCCTGCAAGAGAAATTAGCCATAAAACAATAAGCATTCCTGGAGCAGCATATTTCATTTTTATTGGAATAGGAATAAACATAACATAAACAGGCAGATTAGGGGTTAAAAGAACCAGTAACCCAATTAATCCAAATAATGCCCCTGATGCACCAACTGCATATGCATTCATATCAGATGGGAAAATTAATGCAAAAAACACAAAGAATAATGCTGCAAAAAGTCCTGATAGTATGTAAAACCAAAAATACCTTTTTCTTCCGATAATTTTCTCAACTAAAGAACCTACAAAAAACATAGAAAGCATATTCACGAGCAAATGAACAAATCCTGCATGCATAAACATGCTTGTTAAAAAAGTCCAGAGATACTTTCCCTCAAAAATATTAAAGGGTTTTATTGCTATTGCATCTAGTGAAAGAATTCCTGCGGAAATAAGGGCAGTAAAAACAATAAAAGCAACTACATTTATCAGAATTAAAAGAGTGTTCAAACTTATAGAATTAAAAAAACCTTTTTGCCTTCCTGGATTTACCTGATATACATAAGCCATTTTAAAAAAATAAAAACAAATTTTTTAATTTATCTTCATGCAAATTATCTTTTTCTTGATTTGTTTTTTGTATTCTTTTTGCTGATTTTCTTTTTAACTGATTTTTTACTGGAAATCTTCTTTTTTAAGGATTTAATTTTTGTTTTTTTGATTGGTTTTGTTCTGGTTGCAGTTTTTCTGGCTTTTAACTTTTCTTTTTCCGCCACTTTCTTGGCCTCTTTTCTTTTTTTCTGTTTTTCCTGCTCCTGTTTCTTTAATTCTTTTTGTTTTGCTTTTTCTATCTTTTCTTTTTCCTTCTTTATTTCTTCATTTACCATTTCAAGTTTCTTTTCAAATTTCTCCTCGTTTTTCTTAAATTCTTTTACTACTTTTTCATTATCTTTTACTGAAAAGATATTTCCGCACTCAAGACAGGTAAAATCATGAAGCATTGCATTTTCCTCATTAAATTCTATATTGCATCTCTCACAAACATAGAATCTCTTTGTCTCTCTGCTTTTTATCTGATTTTTAAGCTGATTCAAATTCTTTAAAATAATCTCCCTTAAAAATTCCAGGGATTTTAAAACTTCTATCTTCCAAAAATAAGTATACCATCCTTTTTTCTTATCTTTCTTTCTTATAGAGGAAACCAATCCTGAATCAGATATTTTATAAAGAATATTTCGCGTTTGATTTATTGTTAAGTCAAGTTTTTTGGCAATTATAAATTCATTTACATATTTCTCTTCATCCAGCAAATCTACTATTTCTTCGGATGATTTTCCAACGACAATTGCAATCACTTCTTTTAGAAAATTTTTTAACATTTAAATACTAAAAAATAATTTGATTAAATACCTTTCGCTTTTATAATTTGCAAAAATAAAAGTTTTTAAACCTGTATTCTTTCTTATATATATCAAAAAGATTATATTCAAAAAGAGAGAAAAATGAGTTTATTTCACAGAGATAATAAGAAAGAGGAAGCAAAAAGAAGTATTTCTGAAATGCCTAAATTTCCTGAACTCCCAAAACTCCCTGAACTACCCCCATTTGATGAAGATTCTGATACCGAAGAAACCTTGCATCAATTGCCAAGTTTCCCTCTTAATTCTTTAGGAGAAAAATTTTCACAAAATACTATTAAAAAAGCTGTAGCTGGGAAAAAAGAGGAGGAAGAGGTTTTGGATGCAGATGAGTCTTCAGATGAGGAAGAATCTGAAATGATGCAAAGACCTCTTTCAAAATTAAGGAGAGGGGATTTTGAAAACTATGAAGAGGGATTTCCAATAAGACCAAAATCAAAGGAAGTTTCAAGAAGTTTTATAGAAAGAAATTATCCCACCAGAAAAGCAGAGCCAATTTTTATAAGAATAGACAAATTTGAGGAAAGCATGCATTTATTTGAAAACATAAGAAGGCAGATTTCAGAAATAGAACATTTAATCAAAAACACAAAGGATATAAAAACAAGAGAGGAAGAAGAACTTAATTCCTGGGAAAATCAGCTTCAGGAAATAAAAAAGCAGGTTGAAAAAGTTGATCAGGATATTTTTTCTAAAATAGAATGACTGTTAAAAATGAGAGTTTGATTCATGTAAAACTTGAATATGGAGAGGCAATTCAGTCAAAAAGAGATATTCTTTCTTCTGTCAGAGATTTAATAAGATTATTAAAAGTAATAAAAAGATATCATGCATTAAGAAAAGAGGAACTGGATTTAAAGATAAATATATTCAAAAAAATAAAAGATCTAAAAGCAGATCTGGCTAAATTAACCTCAACGCTTCCTAAAATAAAAATTCCAGATATATTAATAAAAGAAAATCCAAAAGAAGAAAAAACACCTGCAAGAAAAAAAGAATATCCTGATAGGGATTTAGAATCTCAATTACAGGAAATACAGGAAAAATTAAGAAGATTGGGGTGATTTAATTTTCAAAAAGGTAGTTATCTGTGACAGCTTATTCTTATATTATAATTAAGTTGAACAGTTGCTATCATAATTAATAATATGATTTTACTGAGATAATTGAACTATTTTTCTAAAATATTGTGCTCTTAATCTCAAACAAAAACTATTTTAAACTTCTCTAAACAAATTAATTAATGGTATTCCGTAAAGAATTAATTAAAAAATACATTGAATTTTTCAAGACAGAAGGACATAAAGAAATTCCTAATTCAAGCCTTATTCCTGAAAATGACCCAACTGTCCTGTTTACAACAGCAGGAATGCATCCCTTAGTCCCATTTTTATTAGGACAAAAACATCCTCTTGGAAAAAGATTAGTGGGATTGCAAAAATGCATAAGAACAGGGGATATAGAAGAAGTGGGGGATGAGATCCATCATACTTTTTTTGAGATGCTTGGCAACTGGAGCTTTGGCGATTATTGGAAAAAACAAGCTATTGAATATTCTTTTGAATTTCTCACAAAAGAACTAAAAATACCTAAAGAAGATATTTCAGTTACCTGTTTTGCAGGAGATGATAAAATATCCAAAGATAATGAGGCATCAGAAATATGGGGGAAAACAGGGATAAAAAAAATAAAGTTCTTAGGAAAAAAAGACAATTGGTGGGGACCAGCAGGAAAAACAGGGCCATGTGGCCCAGATACTGAGATATTTGTGAATAATGTTGAAATCTGGAATGATGTTTTTATGCAGTATAATAAAGATGAAAAAGGAGAATATCTTCCAGCAAAGCAAAAAAATATTGACACTGGAATGGGTGTTGAAAGAACTCTTGCCATATTGAACAATCTAAAGGATAACTATCTTACAGATTCTTTTAAATCAATTATTGAAGAAATTGAAAGACTATCCAAAAAAAAGTATGATTCTAATTATGAAACAAAAAGAGCGATGAGGATAATTGCAGACCACATTAAAGCCTCTGTCTTTATAATTGCAGATGGAATAATCCCAAGCAATACTGAACAGGGTTATGTTTTAAGAAGACTAATTAGAAGAGCAGTAATTTATGGAAAGAAAATTGGAATTAAAAACTTTATTTATAAATTAAGTGAATCTATATTCTCTGCATATGACAATTATCCTAATCTTCAAAAGAATAAAAATAAGATTATAGATGAATTAAAGAAAGAAGAAGAAAAATTCAATTTAACACTTGAAAAAGGAATGAATATCTTTGAAAAGATAACAAAAGACAAAAAACAAGTTTCAGGAAAAGATTCTTTCCTGCTATTTCAATCTTATGGATTTCCAATAGAAATGACTAAAGAACTTGCAAAAGAAAAAAGAATTGAAATAAATGAAAAAGAATTTCAAATCGAATTACAAAAACATCAGGAACTTTCAAGAACAGCATCAGCCGGTAAATTCAAATCCGGATTGGCAGATAATTCAGAAACAACAACAAAACTTCACACAGCAACTCATTTATTACTTGCAGCATTAAAAAAAATTCTCAAAGATAGTTCAATACATCAAATGGGTTCCAATATAACTCCTGAAAGATTAAGATTTGATTTTAATTTTCCAAGAAAATTAACAGAACAAGAAATAAAATTAACTGAAAAAGAAATAAATTCAAATATTCAAAAAAGATTCTCTGTAATAAGAGAAGAAATGACCTTGGAAGAAGCAAGGAGAAAAGGAGCAACAGGAATTTTTGAAAATAAATATGGGGGTAAAATAAGTGTTTACACAATAGGAGATTGCTCAAAAGAAATCTGCACTGGCCCTCATGTTAAAAACACCGGAGAATTAGGAAAATTCAAAATTCTAAAAGAAGAATCTTCTTCAAGTGGAGTTAGAAGAATAAAGGCTGTTGTTGAATAACTTCATCCTCCAAAATATTTATCAACCAATCCATATTTTTCCTTAATATTAGAAAATTCTCTTTCTCTTAATGGTCCCAACCATCCGCTTTTCTCTATGGAATTCCTTATCCTTATTAATCTATCAGCATCTCTGTATTCATAAAAATCTTTTCCTATTGATTCACCTTCTGATATTAAATAGATTTCGGGTTCAGAATATAATTTCCCGACACCAAAATAAGTAATCCTATCATCTGTTATTATTGAAGGTCCTGTTGTTTCAACAAAACAATACCCGCTTCTATCCATGCTTTCACTTATAGGACACTTGACTCCAATAGCTTCATGATTTTCTTCTTGATAATAAAAAACAGAAACTCCATATCCCATCTCCCTCAGCAAAAATGCAAGCAAATCAGTTTTCTCTCCGCAAATACCTTGGGTGTCATAAAGAACTTCATAAGGGTATCTTGAATAATTTAATTGATATGCTCCAAAAGTGGTTGTTTTATCAGAGCTTCCATAAGGAATATTCTGAACAATGCTTATTGCTATCCTGATTTGATCTTCTTTATTCAAAGTCAGATTCTGTATTTTAACAACTAAAGGAAGAAGCATTTTTCTTTGTTCTTCTTCATCTATATTTTTTAATTTAAAATCTCCTCTTGAAGGAATATCTCCATTAGAATATTTTATTGATTTTGAAATCCCTGAAAGATATCCTAAAATCCCCTCATAAACTGTAAAATTAAGAAAATATTTCTCACCCTCAAGAATATATTCCAGCTGTATTTCTTTTGGTCTTGTTTGGTATTCTGAAATACAGGGTTTCCCTGAATTAATATCTCCATCATAACATCCGCAAAGAGAAGCATTTTCAATAAGAGAGCCATTTAAACAGAAATATGGTTTATGTGAAGAACACAAATTGTAGGAAGTTCCATCTCCGCAATAAAACTCTTCTTCTGCAAAAAATTTATTTTCAATAAATTTAATTATTCCAAATCCCCCTGAAAACAAAATAAGAAGAACTATTACAAATAAAGTCAGGATAAGATATTTTCTGGGCATTAAAAAATTTACATATTTTAAAGAACTTCCAGAAACACCTTTATCATCACCCATAGATAAATTAGCAAAAATGGTTATAAAAATATGACTGTTTATTACATAGAAGATAATGCTCTTATAAATGCATAAATCAAGATTATAGCCAAACCTATTTTAATTACATCCATAATATTAATTTGACCTAATTTTTTCATATTCCCACCTTTAATTCTAATTTATTTAAACGATTATAAATATTTAAAGATTCCTCTATTTTTTTAAATTTATCACATAGAACTTTAATTTTATTACGATTGTCCAAGACTTGATATCCCAATACAACCACGATTAACAAAGCAGATCCAACAGACCAAAATAAAACTTGATATTCCTTTATAAAAAATCCAGAAATAATTGCAAAAAATGATAGAACTCCCAAAAGAAGATTGAACAAATCTCTAACATTAGATTCTTCCATAATTATCTTATTAAAAGATATTTTATAACTATTTTTATATTAGGATATATCTATTCCAGATAAATACCGGGTTTTCCTGGTTTTGATTTCTTTGAAAGATTATTAGGGTCGTATTTTTTAGAATCATTTACTGCAAAAATACTAACTTTTTTTCCAATTCTCTTATTTATTTCTTCAATATCATAAAATTCTTTTTCATTAGGAACAATATAAACATAAACTTTTTCTTTTTTTTCGCCACGAGATTCAATAATCTTGTTTATATTAATAATATCCTGAACTAATTTCTCCATTGCCTGCTCTTGCTTGTCAAATAGCTCATTTATTTTTTTCTCCTCAACTTCAGGCCATTTTTCAAGTGAAATAAAATTCTTATTTCCAATCTTTTCCCATAACTCTTCTGTAATATGTGGGCAAAAAGGATGCAATAATTTCAAACTCTTCTCAAAAATAACTTTTGAACATTCTTTAGGTAATGAATTAAATAATTCTCTTATTTTTATAATTGCTAAATTATACTTAAAATTCTCAATTTGACTTGTAACTTCCTTTATTATTTTGTTTAATTTGCTTTCTATTTTTGGGTCTGAGTGTTTTATTATCCTGATATCTTGAAATTTTGTAAATATGCTGTTAATTAACCTTAAACTTCCTTGAATTCCATCTTCACTCCATCCTCTATCTTTCTCTGGTGCTGCCAAGGACAATAAAAAAAATCTTGCGGTATCCATCCCATATTTTTTAGAAACTTCATCAGGATTTACAACATTTCCTTTGGATTTGGACATTTTTTCCCCGTCTTCTCCCAACAACATTCCTTGGTTGAATAATTTTGTAAAAGGCTCATCAAAATCCAAATATCCTAAATCCCTCAACGCTTTTGTAAAAAATCTTGCATAAATTAAATGCATACATGCATGTTCTGCTCCGCCAATATACTGATTAACAGGCAACCATTTATCAATTATCTTTTTTTCAAATGGCTTTTTAGAATTCTTGTTGTCAGGATATCTTAAAAAATACCAAGAACTATCAAAAAAAGTATCCATTGTATCTGATTCTCTTTTAGCATTTCCCTTGCATTTAGGGCATTTAACATTAATCCATTTTTCATTTGTCTCAAGAGGATTCCCTTTTCCAAACTTTACAATTTCTGGAAGTTTAACAGGAAGATATTTTTCGGGTACAGGAACTAATCCACATTTGCCACAATTAATTATTGGAATTGGAGTTCCCCAATATCTTTGCCTTGAAAATCCCCAATCTCTTAATTTAAATTGAATAACCTTTTTACCTTCTTTCTTTTTAATCAAAAATCCAGTAATTTTCTCTTTAGCTTCTTCATTATCTATTCCATTAAACTCCCCTG
>CAZIZL010000012.1:0-12873 GCA_964543665.1 Candidatus Woesearchaeota archaeon
AACATGAGAATGGAGAGTTCCATGATTTATTAATGAATAGAAAATCTACTAGGGATTTTAAAGATTCACCAATTTCTTTAGAATCCTTAAATAAAATACTTTTTTATTCTCTTGGAATAAAAAACCCAGAAGAATCCCCTGAAAATACAAGAAGATTTTATCCTTCTGCAGGTGCGAGATATCCTATTGAGGCTTATCTGATAAATAATAATGTTAATGGATTAGACAAAGGATTATACCATTATAATGTTAAGGAAAATCAGTTAGAACAACTATTAGAAAAAGACCTCTCTTTGGATTCATCTAAAATATTTGGTGAGGCATATAAAGGAAATCCAAATTTTATAGTCTTAAATGGGGTAATCAGCAGAACTGAAATTAAATATGGAGCAAATGCCTATAGATTTTCACTTTTAGAAGCAGGGCATATTGGGCAGAATATTTCTTTACTGGCAGAAAAAGAAAAACTTGGGTGCTGTGCTTTGGGTGGTTTTGACAATGATAAATTATCTAAATTAATTGATATAACCCAAGAAGATGAGATATCTCTCTATGCTTTTTCTCTGGGAGTTCCTTTAACATAATCCTTAAACTCCTGTATTATCTTATCTTCTCCTTTTTCATTGACAATTTCCCAGGATTTTTTATAGGCTGGATAAAAGGAATTCATTTTTATTTCTTCTTCTAGTCTTTCCTTATCAAAACATTTAAAGAATATTTTTTTATGAATTGCATGGAGCAATAAGTGTATTGAAGTATTAAAATCCTCATCTTTGTATTTTTTTAATATGAATTCAAAATAATTACCCATTTCTTTTTCATTTTGAATAAATAAATTATGGATGATTTCATGAACCAGCATATCAATGAACCTCCCTGGTGATAAAGAAATAACTTCATCTTCCGATTCAAACTGTATTGGAATAGTTAAAGGATCTGAAATTGGCATTAGGGAACTAATCTTTATTAGATATGCAGGAATCTCTTTTTTCTTCCAGGTTAATCCAGTTATTTCCTCACAATAGGAAAAGATTTCTTTTTCTTTCTTTTTCCAGATAGGTTTAATCTTCTTTAAAAAAGAGTTGATAAATTCTTCATATTTTTCATAATCAAACTCTTCTTTAACAGTGGGATTATGAATTGCAGACTCATAAATAAATGACCATACAAAATTTACTTTTACCATAAAGCATTTTAAACATCTGACTATTTATCTTTTTCTACTTCCCCAATCACCCTTCCTCACCACCCCCTCCCAAACACCCTCTCTTCTTCTTTCCCTCTCCACTCTTTTCTTATATTTCCTATGTGTCCTATTATGCCTTTTCTTTTCTTTATCTGTCAACTTCTTTCTGATTCTTGTTGTTTTCTTAACCTCTGGACTCACTTCTGGAGCAGGTGTGTTTTTTAGAGTTGTTTTAAAATATCTCAGAATAGAAAAATATATAAAAATGAATTCTAATCTATAAATATGAACGAGTGTTTATTCTGTAAAATTGCAAAGGGAGAGATTCCCTGTCATAAGATATATGAAGATGAAGATTTTTTGGCTTTCTTAGATATTTATCCAAATACAAAAGGTATGACTCTTGTTATCCCAAAAAAACACTATCACTCTGATGCATTTGATATGCCTGAAGAAGCATATGTCAATCTTATGCTTATTTCAAAAAAGATTGCAAAACTTCTTGAAAAGAAATTAGGTGTTAAGAGAGTTGCAATGATTATGGAAGGTATGGGAATAGATCACATTCATGTAAAGTTATATCCATTACACGGACTAAAGGAAAAATTTGTAGAGACTTGGGCAGATAAGAAAATATTTTTTGAAAAATATGAAGGATATGTCACAACACTTATGGGAGAAAGAGCTGATGATAAAGAACTTGCTAAATTAACAGAAAAAATTAAGGAATAAATATATTCCCTCTTTCAAATTATGAGTTTATTAATATAATATTTATTCTAACTTCATTTTTAAGAAAGGCTTTACTTCTTGAGGATTAAAATTATTAATAAACATTGAGAAAAACAGATTTTTTTGATATTTTTCTGGAATCTCAAAGGGTGCAAGAGTCTTTAAAGCAAATTGATATTTTCCTAAAAATTCTTCACTAACTATACCTTTTGCTGATTCTAATATATCTGTTCTATTTAACTTTAAATCAGCATATGTTGCAAGCCCTCTTTTAATTAAAATACCTTTCTGAAGGTTTCTTATTACTGAATCATCCACAAGATTGTTTTCAAAGAAAGCAATGCCTTCTTCTAAATCACTAATTCTTTTAGATAAAATTAAATCTTTATCTGAATAAAATTCTCCGCTTCTAACATCTAGAAATAACCCCTTATCTTCTTTTTGTTGTACTGTAAATTGAAATTCATTAAAAACCCAGGCATCTAATCCACCCAAAGAAGAGATATAACCATGAATCCAAGGAATGCTCTTTTGATTAATCATATAAGATTCACGTCCTTGCTGTACTTTATCCCCCAATCCCTTTTCCCCATTGCAGGCTCTTTCTAATAAATCCAATGCCTGAAGAGTGTGTCTTGCTTTAAAATTAAAACCCCCTTTTCTCTTCTTTCCCCCTCTAAATATTGGATATCAAGACCTGCTTCTGGATTTGCAACTTCTCCTTCTCTGGGATTTGGTTCAAATATAGCTGCTGTTCTGAAATTTTTAATTCCATAACTCCTATCTACATGATCTATTTCAAGAGATAGGTTTTTGTCTTTCTCAAGCATGCTGTTAATTCCATCGTATCTCATAATTTTAAAGAACCCCCTCTCTTTTTAAAGATTATTGTGCTTATTTTTATAAATATATTCCAACCCACGTTGTAATTAATGATAAAATACCATGAAGGTTGTGATAAGGCAGATGTATGATTTTACAGAGATAACTATTTCTTCATCCACCTATAACATCCCCACCAAAACAATCCAAAATATATCAGAAAGAAAATCATTCCAGAATAACTATGATACAGTCCCAATGCTAAATCTCTTGAAATATATGCCCCCACTAGCATTAATATGAAAACTCTCAAGATATTAAATGCAAATGCACCCAAAACAGCAGGTATGAAAACTGCAATTGCTTTCTTTTTATTCATTTTATTCCAGTCCAGGAAAACAATAAAAAGGTAAAGTGCAGAGAAAATAAATATTGAATAAATTCCAGAACAAGCCTCTGCAATCTCAACTGCAAAACCATTAACTCTTATTATTGCTGGTCCTAATATTTCAACATTTATTCCAATTATTCTTAATAAAAATTTAACAGATTCCAAAACACCCAAACTCAAATAAGGCCATAAACTCCAGACAGCTTTCATTAAGGAATATACAATTATTCCAAATATTAGGAAATAAACCAGTTCTTTCTTAAACTTCTTTACAAAACTCTTTACAAAACCAACCCCATAGACTCCTAATACTAAAAATACAAAAATACTAAGAGCAAAAATATGAAACCAGATTATATTTATGATGCTTGAATTAATCTTGTTGATATTATTGCTTAAAATATAAAATCCACCTAATAATAAAAAAGATAATACCAGCATTATAGTATCCCTTGTCTTTCTTTTAAACGCTTTAAATTCTGTTAATCTCTTTCTATATAAAAGAATAAAACCAGCCATTGAAAAAAGAATAATATAACCTATTCTTCCATATATTTCAAGCTTCCATGTATTTAATAGTCCATTTGAGAATACACTTACACCTACAATACCTGAAAAAATGATGAATAAGATAACAAAATACAGAGTATTCCACAAAAACTGCTTAAACCCTTTCTCAAGATGTAATTTCATGTTTTATATGATAAATGTATTGTTTATATGTTTTATTCTAAGGCAATCAAATAGAACAAAGTAGGGATTTTACCTAAATAACTCAACTCTTATAAATTCCTTTTTCCTGCCTCTATTATCATGCAATATCGCGATATATGGGGAGAATATATCCCTCCTGGTAAAGAAAGATTCTATTATGCTTTAGGGTGGATGGAAAAACCCTCAATGCATGATTTTGAAATCAATGAAAATAAGAATTTGGAGAATAAGCTTATAATCCCATTAACAAAAAGGGTTAATACTAAATCCCATATTGGCAAGTGAGATTAAAATAGCTTTGAAGATAGAATTGTAAAGTATGATTTCACTAAGATAACTATTTCTTCCTCTTTGGTCCAGTTCTTTTCCTGGAGAAAATTGAAATAAGTGTATCATCCATCTTTGCATCATAAGCAGAAGACTTTTTGTTCTTTTGATTAAGCGTACTTCTCCTTAAAATATCCTCAATCTGCTCATTTATTGTGAATAAATTCTTTTTTGCCCTTTTTTCAATTAGTTCAAGGATTTCTGTATCAAGAAAAAGTGTAACCTGATTCTTGAATTTATATTTTTCAATAAGGGAAATAAAGGCTTTTTCAACCTCTAATAAAGGCCACCCATAATTAACAAGTGCTTTTTTTATTGTTGCATCCCCAAATCCTCTTTTTCTTGCTTCTTTTATAAATTCTATAAGTTTTTTATTAGTCATTTTATTTCTTTGAAGCTTTTGCAGAACTAACATACACTTTCTGAACAGCAAAACTCTTGTAAATTCCTTCTAATATATCTGTTCCTGCATATCCTGCAAGAAGAGAAAGTCTGTAATCAAAATTAAAGATTATTCCAGTAAAGAATCCTATGACAATTGCAACAAGAACAGTAACAGCATAATACCCCCATAAAATCTTTCTTCTGAGAGAAATAGCCTTCAAAAGCCCTACAAATCCTCTTGTCAATCCTCCAACCCCTCCCAAAAGCCCTGGAAATAAAATACCTGCTAATTGTTCTGATACCATTTCACCTCTTATATCATCTAATTAAAAGTCTTTTATAAATATATTCTTATCAAAACATTTATATCACTTAATTGATTTTCTAAATAATGGAAAGAGGAGCAGTATTTCTTATTATAACCGGTATTTTAATAATTATATTCTTTTTTGTCTTTTTCTTTTTCTATACAGAATATAATACACCTGAAATTCTAAATAATACAGTTGTTAATGTAATAGATGGAGATACATTTGAATATTATAATTCAAATTCAAACTCTTTTATAACAATAAGGCTTTTATGCGTGGATACACCTGAAGTAAACCAATCAGGATATGAAGAAGCAAAAGAATATCTTGAAACATTGATATTAGATAAAGAAGTAATTCTTGTATCTTCTAATTCAGGTCCAGATAAAGATGTTTATAGCAGATTATTAAGATATGTTTATGTTAATTCTACTTTTGTAAATCAGAAGATTCTTAATCAGGGTTATGGAGAATTATTAATTATTCCACCTGAAGAATGCACAGAAATTCAATAATTCAGAGATATTTTTACTTCTTAAAATTCATCAGCCAGTAACTTACACTTACAATTGCCTGTCCAGCAACATAAGCAATTGCAACACCCATTAATCCCCACCCTCTTTCAATTAAAACATAACTTCCACCTAAGATTGCAACAGCACTGATTATGCTTGCAACTAAAATCCCCTTTATTCTGTTCTTTATCTTGAATAAGCTTCCATAAATAGAATTAATTGAGACAAATATCCCGCTTAAAGCCATTATTCTCAGTAAATTCATTCCAGCTTCTGAATATTCTTTCCCAAATGCAAGCAGAATATACTTGCCAAAGAATATTGTAATTAATATTCCGGGTATTAAAAATACCCCAATCATCTTTATTGCATTTTTTATTTTCTTTTCTAATTTCTTATTTTCATGGCTTCCTTCTGCAAACAGGGCATTTGTTGTTGCTGAAGGTATAACAAATAATAAACTAACAATCATCATAGCCATATAATAATAAGCAGTTGTCTGCGGGCTGATTTTATTGGTTATCATTAATGGCAAAACCAGTAATGGAAGCCCTCCAATAAACCCGGCAACATAATTTCCAAAAGAAAACTTTCCTATGCGCTTAATAACCAGGTCATAAAACACAATCCTTGGCTTATACTCAAATTTGAACATAAGTATTAAAATAACAGCAAAAAGCCCTATTGCCAATGCACCTGCATATGAGCCAAAAATCCCATAAGCCCCTAATCCAACTGCTAAAAATGGAAGCCCTAATTTAACAACACTGAATATTGTGTTTTTTAACAAAACAAACTGGGCTTTTCTCATTGCAATAAACACACTCTCAATAATCGAATTTGTGGAATATACAACAGCAAAGAATATGAAAAGAAATCCAAAAAACATATTTTCCTTGATAAACATTAATTCAGGGGAGAATTTGTCAATTCCAATAATAAAAATGCACGCAACAACAATTGTGACTAATCCGGCAAGTGTCAGGCAGGTGTTTATTTTATTGTTTTTGTTGTCTGAATTAGGGAGATATCTTATCAATCCTGTATTCAGGCCTAAAAGAGAAAAGGAAATTATTAATCCAATTGCAGGGCTGGAAAATAATTTAGCGCATATAATCCAGAAGAAAAACCCAAAAACAGCCATAACCCCTGAACTTGTCATAATAAACAGGGAATTCTTGTAAAGAGATTCTTTCATTATTCTATTCTGTATAAGTTTCATAAAGGATATACAGGGAAGTTATTTTTAAAGTTTCTTAGAAAACCTGGTTCTTGCACCATTCAGTATTCATGCATTGTCTGAACAAATTAACCTTTACTCTTCCAGGAATCTGGCTAATTATCTTTCTTTTAAGCTTAGGATCCTCATTTTCATAAGCCTTAATTAGCCTATTCATTTCATTGCAATTTATCTTAATAGAAAAATCCTCTTCTGCACTTTCAGCTTGTTTTACTTCATTGTTTTCATAAACAAAATAATATTCTTTTTTATCAATAACAACTCTGACAGAATCATATTTAGAATTTTCAATAAATTCCAGATATTGGGGATTTGAATTTACTTCATTTAATACTTCTGCAATTCCGGATTCAATAGAGCCTAATTCACATTTTTCCTTTGTTTTTTTTGATTCTACAATTCCAACTAATGCAAAAGCCAATATAAAACAAAGCATTAATGCAACTGTCTTTTTACTCATGTAATAAAATGAAAATACAGGTATTTAAGATTTATTGTTATTTTATACCCAGTAACTTCTCTCAATTATTAAAATATCTATAATTAAATGAATCATCACTCCAATCAGGAAAGATATAAGGATTAATACTGTGCATGTAAATGTATTTTTCTTTATTTTCTTAAGTTTGTATAATAGTAATGCTGTTAAGAAAATAAGAATTCCAAATAAAACCCAGTGCCACCAGGTATGCCCTAAAAGCATAAGAGGATAAAACCAGGGATGAGACATTATTTCAGCAGGATTAGCAGAACCCATAAGCAATCCTGGAATTCCAAAATCAATTAAATCAGGAATTAAATGCCCAAATCCAAAAGCAACTCCATATTTCCAGTGATTAAAGATTAATCCGGCAATTAATCCTCCAATTAATGCAATGCCTAAATGAGTTAATAATCCAGCCATTATTATAATTATTTTACAGACTTTTTAAACCTTACAAAAGAATTATTTTTTTCTTACAATAAAAAATACTCCAAGAGCACTTAATATTGTTAGTCCAGCAACAATAGCTCCGAATTCTGGAACAGTTGGAAGACTTAAATCAACATGGTAAGAATCCTGTTTATTAGTATCAACAGTTGCCTTGTATACCCCACAATCATTACTTGCAACAGTGTATGCTGGGAAACAGAAAGCTCCATTAGGATTAGTTGAATTAACAACCACATTTACATTTCCAGAAGCAACAACATTATTTGGATCACAAGAAGCATGTCCTGGTTGCCCTGTAATATTCCAGTTGTAATTTCCTGTATTGAAATTATTTCCATTAATATAAACAACTTGTCCTATGGCATATGGATTTTCATTTTTTGGATCTTCCCCACAATTTGCTGTAGTAGTCCAAATTGCTCCTGTTTGAGCAGAAACAACACTTGCCAAAACAACTAGTAATATAATTCCTAAAACAAATGAAAATGTCTTTTTCATATTTTTTAATAAGATAATCTGCTTAAAAGCTTTGTTGTTCTCGAGGATATAATCGTTTTTTCACTACTGATTTGGAGAGATTTTTAAAAAATCAGAATTATCTTTTTCTTACAATAAAAAATACTCCAAGAGCACTTAATATTGTTAGTCCAGCAACAATAGCTCCGAATTCTGGAACAGTTGGAAGACTTAAATCAACATGGTAAGAATCCTGTTTATTAGTATCAACAGTTGCCTTGTATACCCCACAATCATTACTTGCAACAGTGTATGCTGGGAAACAGAAAGCTCCATTAGGATTAGTTGAATTAACAACCACATTTACATTTCCAGAAGCAACAACATTATTTGGATCACAAGAAGCATGTCCTGGTTGCCCTGTAATATTCCAGTTGTAATTTCCTGTATTGAAATTATTTCCATTAATATAAACAACTTGTCCTATGGCATATGGATTTTCATTTTTTGGATCTTCCCCACAATTTGCTGTAGTAGTCCAAATTGCTCCTGTTTGAGCAGAAACAACACTTGCCAAAACAACTAGTAATATAATTCCTAAAACAAATGAAAATGTCTTTTTCATATTTTTTAATAAGATAATCTGCTTAAAAGCTTTGTTGTTCTCGAGGATATAATCGTTTTTTCACTACTGATTTGGAGAGATTTTTAAAAAATCAGAATTATCTTTTTCTTACAATAAAAAATACTCCAAGAGCACCAAAAATAGTTGCTGCTCCTGCAATTAATCCAAATTCAGGAACCAGTGGAACATTTACAAGAGCAACATCAATATATCCCCTATATTCTACATATCCAGTATTAATTCCAGATAAACCATTTTTTGTTGCTTCAACAGTTACTTCATCATCCTTATCACAGTCTGTCTGGCAGAATATAACATAATAATTTCCATTTGAAGAACTAACAGCATTTTCACTCACAGTTCCAAATCCAGTTCCGTGATTGCATGTAACAATTACATCTGCACCTTCAACAAAATTTTCACTGTCTGCATAAGTTATGTTTCCTTCCACAAGTGTCAGGCATCCGCTTCCAATACAGCATCCGGCACTGGTTGCAGAAACAACAGAACTTAATCCAAATAAAAACAAAACAACAAGGAGTAACAATGAAATATTTTTTAATGCAGAACTATTATCACCCCTCTTCATTCTAATCTTAAATCAAATTTGCTTAAAAGCTTTATTGTTGTCAAAAGCAATAATGACTTTTGTTAAAAATTATATAATCATGGGATATAATGCAAATACAAGGCCATGAAATGTAATATTCAGTGCAAAAGAAAGGTAAAGATTCTTTGTAAAATAATAGCATGTGCTTAGAATTATTGATGCTCCAAATGCAATTAAGGCAAATTCAAATCCAAGGCTCATGCTGAATATTGCATATAACAGGGAAGTTGATAAAATTGAAAGATTTCCAAAACATTCTTCTGTTAAATTCTGGATTCCACCCCTAAAAAGTATTTCTTCAGCATAAGCTATTATTGGAATGAGGAATATAATCCCTGAAAGATTCAGACTAAAAATATATTTTGCAATCAAGCTCAGCAAACCAGCACCCAAAACAACATACATGAAATAAATCGGGTTTCCTATAAACGGCTTTGTTTTTATATTAAGTTTTATAGCATAAAATATAACAAGAAAGATTATCATTAAATAGAAGATAAATGTTTTCCAGAAAAATCCAAAATTAACAAAGAATTCAGCAAGCCTGCATATGGGGATAATCATAAGAAAAAGGAAAATCTTTTCATATTTTGTCATAACAACCTCATTTTCCATTAAAATGAGGATAACTCCTACGAGAATAGCATAAATTAAGAAGCCAAATTCAGAAAATAAGTTTAGATTTAACTCTGCAAAAAATATTCCGATTATTACAAGTATAAAAGTCATTTCCTTCATATTAATTTATTTCTCCAGATATATTTTCCCTTCATTTTAGATTAATGTATGTTGAATAAACACTTGTTACAGCTATTATTAAGAAAACAATTATTAAAAGCAGGATAAACGGAAAGAGTGCCTTTTTTATTCTTTTGTTTCCAAGCTCAACTATTATAAGATAAGTTATTAGTATAACAGTCAGGAATATAGACGATATCTCACTGGCATTATTCAGGGTTATCATTAAATAAAAGAGTAAATACTTTATTTAAAGTTTATTAATTCATTATTCAATACCCTTCCCAAAGAACAAGTTTCCCCTCATTATCCCTTAAAAACATGGTATCTCCTGTTTTTGTCCAGACATAAGTTTCATTGAAATCTTTATTGCTTATTTCAGCTTCTGCATAACTTATTAAAATAAAATTCTCAAAAACAAATTTCTTTCTTCCCTCGTCTTTTATGCTCCATTCCTCCAGATTGCAGTCAGAGAGGCATTTGTTGTACAAAATAACATTTTGATTGTATCCAAAATCCTTTAAAACAATGCATTCTGCACAAAGACTCTCTGATTTTTCGCACAGGTTTTCATTTCTTTTAATGCAGTCTTCCCAGGAATTTACAAATAAATCATAATAATTGTCTTTTCCTTCTGGAAAATAATAATTTGCATATCCCTTTTTGACAATTTCAGAATTAATATTTATGTTTCCATAAAAGAGATAAGCCAGCTCTCTTCCATACAAATCTTTCCCCTTTCTTTCAGTTCTTAAGCTTCTGTCCATAACCAGGCTACTGGTATAATTCTTTGCTTCAGCATAATATTTCTCTCCTTTTTCAGGGGCATTTATCCCAAGCAGTCTCACAGAAGTCCCATTTACAACAACAGTGTCTCCGTCAATCACTCTTTCAACCTCAATATATTCTTCATTTGAGAAATTTTTAATAATAAATCCATCAAGATAATTGTAATTAATTCCTATCCCTATGATTACAAGAATAACAAGATAAATCAGTTCTCTTTTCTTTTTCATATACTCTAATATCTAAATACATATAAATTAATTTAGGTTTTTTATAATATGAAAGATGTGGTCTTGCTTGCTGATCCAAATGCCCCTTCCTGGAATTTTGCAAAAAAGATTCATGATTATATAAAGGATAATAAAGAAGTTGAGATTCCTGTTGTTCCATTAAATGTGCAAATCTTTAGAAATAAGGAAATAATGCCTTTTATTGACGAGAATATAAGAAAAAAAGATGTCTATTTTATTCATTCTTCAAATGAGCATCCTAATGACTGGTGGGTTGAATTGCTTCTTGTAAAGGATTTATGCTTAAGTGCTTCTGTGAAAAGTTTAAGCTTTGTTTTGCCAAATATGTTTTATTCAAGACAGGACAGAAAAACCCGTTCAAGAGTTCCAGTTTCAACAAGGGCATTGGGGGAATCTATCTCCCCTGGGTTAAAAAGAGTAATAACAATTGATTTGCATTCCCCTCAAATTCAGAATGCCTATCCGCAAAATGTTCCTGTTGATAACCTATATAGTTTTCCTGAAGTTGTAAAATACATAAGAAAAAATCATTTTGATGTCTTGAAGGATTTGGTTGTTATTTCTCCTGATGCAGGAGGAGTAGACAGAAGCATGTCTTTTTTTAAGAGACTGATAAATGCAAATGAATCTGATGAAATTAAGCACGATTATACTTTTGCATTTACGCATAAACTTCGTTCAAAACCAGGAGAAGTCGGGAAGATGTTTTTTATCGGGGATGTTCAGGATAAAAATGTCCTGATTATAGATGATATTTTTGATTCCGGAAAAACAGTTATCGAATGCAGTAAAATCTTAAAAGAGAATGGTGCGAAAAAGGTACTGGTTTATGCAACCCACGGTTTATTTACCCTTGGAACAAAAAATATTCTTGAAAGCTTTGATAATGTCATGACGAGCAATACCTTTTATCTTCCAAAAGAAGAAGATGGCAACATAGAAATTATTGATATGGCTCCTTTGTTTGCAGAAGCAATATACAGAGCACAGGAAGGACTTTCTGTTTCTAAATTATTTGATTAATCAGAATAAAATATTTTTCTATATAATCTGTAAAAGAAATTAGGTTTTTTCTCATAGGAATATTTCACACCAGAACGAGAATCATTCATTTTTATATTTACAATAAATCTTTCTTTCTACAGAAATACTTTCAAGACTCCCATCCCCAACCATTACAATTACAAGAACTTCCTCTATATAAATATTATTATAAAAATAAAAAATAAAAAATAAATGTTTTATGCAAAGGCTCTCTTTACATCCTTGCTGAAAAAGAGATATCCCCCCATAACAGCATGAATTACAATGCTTACAATATGCCTAACTGCAAATTCACCTAGTATTGAATAAATTGCAGAGATTATACCAAATATTGCAAATATTATTGCAACAATTCTTGCCCATGATTTTAGATTCCATAATCCTTTACCTATAAAGAATCCAAGAACACCGAATATTAGGAGAATTATTCCCACAAATATGAATAATCCAGAACCAAGTGTGCCCAGTTCAGGAACCAGAGAAGCCATATAGTCTGAAACAACTATAATTAATATTCCTGCAAGTACAGATAACACAGCACCTATGTAATACAAAACAGAAATTATCTTGACTCCAGCAGGAGCTTTTTTAGCATTCATAGCATTCTGCATATTTCTTTTCGCTTTAACCATATATTCCTCACCTCCTTTCAGTTAATAATACAATTTATATTAGGAAATAATTGTTTATAAATATTGTTTATTGCATCATATTAGTAAGATTTATAACTAATTATAGGATTATTTTTTTAGGCGGGTGTGCCGGAGTGGTCAAACGGGCTGGACTTAAGATCCAGTGGCTTAGTGC
>CAZIZL010000013.1:0-12708 GCA_964543665.1 Candidatus Woesearchaeota archaeon
GCCTGTCAGGAGTTGTAATATTAAGATTTCCAGCACTATCAACTGCATAAACAGAATAATTGTATGTTGCTCCATCAGCAAGATTTGTAAAATTGTTCTGCAGTCTATACTGGGAATTATTATATAATGCTGATATTTCAGAAGATGATAAAGAACGATTGAATATCATTACTTCATCTAAAGAACCATTAAAAGGGTAAGTTCCAGCACCAAAAGAACCAATAGAATTAACACGGTTACCAATATAATAATCACAATTATAACTATAACTTCCACTTGGAACACCATTTATGTAAAAAGTCAAATTATCTGTTCTATTATCACATGTTACACCAACATTTGCCCAAACACCTTCGGTTAAAGCCACGCTTGAAGTTCTTGCTGTAACCCCATCATAAGACCATAATCCATTTGAAGAGTTTTTAAGGTACAATAATTGTGTTGCAAAAATAGCACTATAAACAGCATTATTACGATGATAATATATCCATGAAAATGCTGACCATCCTTCAGAAAGTGTTGAAACATTAATTAAAGGAATGATTATATAATCATCAACTCCATCAAACATCAATCCTTGTCCTCTTGCACCCTGAGTTAAATTACTTGTTCCTAAACCTCCATTAAATGTTCCATTATTTTCATAACTTGAATTATCAAATATTCCTGTTGAATTGTAATAATCCATTGCCCAATAACCAACTAAAGACTTATTCCAGTCAAACCATGCTGAGCTGTCTGAGGTATAATCGTCTGTAATTGAGGTATTTATTATAAAATAATTATCTCCAGTGCTATCTCCACTATCCAAGGTAGGAGAAATAAATTCAATTGAGGGTTTAGTATTATCATTTGTAAGATTAAGCAAAGTTAAATTAATATTCTCTGCTTCATCAACAGCAAGTAATTGAACATTATTAGCTCCAATGCTTGGCAATGTATAACTTACATTAAACTTTTGTGCAGACGAATTATACAATGCTTTAACTTCGTCTGTTGATAATGAGCGATTGAAGATTAAAACTTCATCTATTGAGCCGTTGAACCAATTTACATCATAATTAAAGCCCAATCTTAAATCATCAGAATTTGTATTAAGATTTGTATAAGTCGTTGCTGAAGACCCTGCATGAATACTATTTAAATAAGTTCCAAGAGTCCCATTATAAGTCAATACAACATGACTCCAAACACCTTTACTTGCCGGTTCATAAAGAGCAGTTCTTGAAGTACTAGAACCATTTGTAGTAAAAATATAATAACCAAAATTATCTATTGAATCCAAATAAGCTATGCCAAAACTACCTAAAGACGAAGAACCAAGATTTCCCTTAGATAAAATATTCTCAACATTACCCTCCAGAGGTTTTACCCATAATGAAATAGTTAAGTTTCCAGAAAGATTAATAGATGCAGAATTTTCCAAGTCAACATAATCATTCACCCCATCAAACATTAAACTATCACCAAATCTTCCATCACTCAAATTGCTTTGCCCTAATCCAGTTCCAGCACCAAATGTTCCAAAGTTGTTTCTTCCAGAAGTATCTAATATTCCTGTTGAATTAGTTGTGTCAAAAGTCCAATATCCAACTAATGAAGTATCATTTATGAATGCATAAGTGCTTCCTGAATTATCATTAATATTAGCATCAAATTTAGCAATTGAACTTACATATGAATTATTTGCTGGACTACTAATAGTAACAGAAGGAACTACATCATCACTCAAACTTGTTAAAATAATGTCATAGGTAGCATTTGCAATATCCCCAATTGCAACAGGGCTATAAAAATTATTAGGACTTGCAAGATATCTTATTTCAGGTAAAATATTTGTGGAAGTTGAAGTTATTTCATTTTCAACTCCATTTGAATAATTAACATAATCAGAATATTCCCAGTTTACCCTTCCTTTAAGATAAATTTCTTTTATTTCATCTGATGAAAGAGAACGATTGAAAACCATTACATCATCTATGGAGCCATTGAAATTGTAATTAGAGCTTGTACCCCCTATTATTAAATTAGTTGCAACATCTGACATGCTCCCATCTTTTGGATCAGTATCTACTTGCACCCCCCCATCGTAGTAAAGAATTATATCTGTCCCATTCCATGTCCCGACTAAATGGTGCCATTGATTTAAGGGTATATCTACTTTTGAACTAAAAGCAGCAGTACCTGTATCAATTACAAACCATAAATCATCCCCTACAAAAACCATTTCATAGGAATCTGATGAGCTCAAGCCCCTTTTTCCTGCAACAATTCCATAACCCCCTTTATGTACTCCTTTTTGATACACCCAAGCAGAAACACTTATATTTCCAGTAATATCTAAAACATCTCCTAAATCAACATAATCATCCACCCCATCAAACATTAAACTATTATTATAAACTCCTGTTGTCAAGTTGCTTGTTCCAAATGCTGCCCCATTAAATGTTCCAAAATTTCCTGAAGTTGAATTATCAAATATTCCTGTTGAATTATAATAATCCATTGTCCAGTAACCAACCAAACCATTATTTCCATTTAAGTCACTAAAATTATATGCTTTTGAAATATCCCAATAACCTACTCTTGCATTTAACTGAGAGCCATTATATGCCTGTCCTCCTCCTGACAAACTCCATGTAGCACTTTCATTTCCAGCTGGAATAATCTGGGATTTAAATGTCTGGACAGCACTTGGATAAAATCTTGAATAAGTTGAATTAAATATATTATAAATCTCTGTTGTGCTTAAAGAACGATTAAACACCATAACTTCGTCAAGGGAGCCGTTGAAAACTTCACCTGCATTACGTCTTCCAATTAAAACAGAATTTGTATTTGTTGCCATATTACTACTACCTAAACTAAATTTATCAGTATAAGTGCCATTAATATAAGAAAACACATCTGTTCCATTAAAGACCATAACAACATGCATCCATGTATTAACTGAAATTGCGCCCATAGTTGTATCTTGCTTAGGAGTTCCAGTTAAATTCCAAACTGCACAATATAAATTACCACCATATACAGTCATGAACCAAGAATTTGGCTTTGATGCTATCATCCTATATGTAGGAGAAGGACCTTTATCATATATCCATGCACTTACAGTAATTGCTGTTGATAAATTCAAAGAATTTGAATTAGTCGTATTTATATAATCATCTACACCATCAAACTGATAAGCCCCACTACCATTAAATCCTCCTGTTGAATTAAATAACACTCCCCCAGTCAATGTCCCATCATTGGAATTATTTGTATAATCATAAGTTTTATTTTCTGCAATATTTTCCTGAACATCAAATGGCCAATATCCAACCAAACTTCCATCAGTTATTGTCAAATGCCCAAAAGTTTCATTTTCAATTGTTAAATTAGTAACATTAAACTGAGCTGTTTCAGATAAATTATAATAAAAAGGATCAACAATATAATCAAATTCAATTCCAGTGCAGTTTTCACTCAGGCAATTTATTTTTAAATCAAAGGTATCATAGCTATTTGAATTTCCACTCCATAAAGCAGTTCCATTATTTCTTTTTACCAAAACAATATCATTTTCAACATCCACATCATAAATCTTGCCATTGTAATTTTCTTTTGTAATTGATTTAATCTTTAGGGGTTTATTCTCTGCATTCAAGAAATAAATCTCTTCACCATTTTCAAAATCAGAATAAACTTCTGTTATTGGTTGTAAAGAGAAAGATTTAAATAGTTGCACATCTTCCACAGAATACACAGAATTATTTAAAATGCCAAACATAACACTATCAATATCTGAAGAATTAAAAAAGCAAATAGATGAGTTACCTGAGTTAAATCTCTCAGAATCTATGCGTAAATTTTTATCTGAAAAAGTTAAAAGAGCTTTATTGCTTAAGAAATTAGATGAAATGTTATCAAATTCTGAATTAACAGAAGAAGATTGTCTAAGATTAGGAAATGAGGTGAAAGAAAAAGCTTGGAAAAAATACAAATCTGAGGGTTGGTAAATGCAATTAGTTGTTGATACTAACATATTAGTTTCATTTTTCAGAGATAATCCTGTTAGATTTATTATTGTCAATTCTGAACTTTTAGGATTAAAATTATTTGCACCTGAATATTCAATAGAAGAATTAAAAAACAATGAATCTGATATATTAAAATATTCAAAACTTAAGTCAGAACAGTTTAATGAGGCTTTGCCAGAATTATCTAATTTTATAGAAACTATCCCTAATGAATTATTCAAACAATTTGCGTCCAAAGCCAAACAATTAATATATGATAAAGATGTTCCAATATTCGCACTTGCATTGAAATTAGGTTGTGCAATTTGGTCTAATGAATCTGGTTTCAAAAGACAATCTTCTGTTAAGATATTTAATACAAAAGAATTAAGAAATTTTCTTGATGTGTAATCTCTTTCACCAGAATAAACTCTATGCTTCTCACTAACTAACAAATCACTTCCATCTTCCAAAGTAATTCTATACATCTCCTTATTGTAATCAAATTCCTGCTGTTCCTGAGGAAGTTGCCATTCTAACTCTTTTGTTTCAGGATTTAAAGTTGCAACTTCTTCATTTCCTTCTAAATCATAAAAGTATTTCCATCCATTTTCAGTTAAAATTTCTGTTTTATTATCATAACATTCTCCTAAACCTGTTAAATAAGTTTTATACCAGTTTTCTGAGGAGATATTTTCTATCTTTGTTATTAATTCTTCGCTATCTTTTGCATAAACACTAATTTCCCCTGTTTCATTTTCATTTGCCCTTGCATAAATTGTTATGTCATTTGTATTTGTAAGATTTTCCTCAAAAGTGACTCTT
This sequence comes from Candidatus Woesearchaeota archaeon, assembly GCA_964543665.1. GTDB lineage: Archaea > Nanobdellota > Nanobdellia > Pacearchaeales > GW2011-AR1 > MWBV01. The sequence continues at coordinate 4,827 of CAZIZL010000013.1, forward strand.
ACATATTGGGAATTATTAACAGCCGGACTCCAGACAAAATCCTGTGTTTTTGTTTCATTATAAATATCACTGATAAAACTCCTGTTTTCATCTAAATGTTCTGCTCCAATAGCTTCAATTACAAGAATATAAGTTTGATTGCTTAAATATGGAACAATCCAGGTTATGAAACTTACCAGACTCTCATTTGGGATTATTATTGAGTTATTTGAAGAATTTGTTATTATCTCTGAAACAGAGATATTGGAAGATTGATTCTGCTCTAAATCCTGTAAGGATTTTCCTACTGGATTTTCTTCATAAATAATTGATTTATTCCCTGTTTCATTTTCTTCATTCAAGACAACAGATTCTGCAACATTTAATGAATTCTCAATCAGATTTCCTTCTGAATCATAAGCATCAAATTCAGTCAAAACCAGAGAGCCATTTTCAATATGATATAGTTTTACCTTTGATTTTTCAGCAGGAAAATTAAGTTCTGTATAAGAAAGAATCTTTTCATAATGCATTTCTGAAGAAACGGTAATCTCTTTTCTTTTTCCCAGATCTTTTTCATATAAAACAGGGGCAGGAGTGGAATATTCTATTTCATATTCACTTGCATTTTCATCTATATTGACTTTAATTGAATCTGCAGTTTCATCAATATCAGTCACCTTGCCAGTAATGCTTCCAAAAATCTTTTTGAAAAAGTCAAAAAAAGAAGATTCTTCAGATTCTTTTCCAAAACTTATTTGAGCAGAGATTTTTCCTGTAATAGTCATGTTTTCCTGATTTATTTCTGGGATTGTCTCTGTTTTATTAATAATTGTTTCTTTATCAGTATCATTTACTTTTTCATCAGAATTGGTCTCATTAATCTCTTCTTCATTATTCTTCTCTTCCCTTACAATCTTATAAACAGTTATATTTTGGGCTTCTTTTGGAAGCTCTATGGTAATATTCGAAGGTTCATCAAGAACGATTTTCTTTTTCCATTTAACAGGCATTCCTACAACTGCTCCATATTGAGTGGTATTTATGCTTGCAATAATATCTCCAAGGATTATTGTTTCATTAATCTGTGTCTCATTTAATTCTGTTTCATTCAATTCAATAATAGTTTCATTTAAAAATTCAGGAATTTCATCAATAACTTCGCTTTCATTAATTTCCTGAATTTCCTTAATTGTTATATCCTTGCTTAAAGAAACCAATTCAATCTCCTCATAAACTAAGCTAATAACAAATTCTCCCTCTTTTGCAGTTAAATTAAGCCTGGATAAATCAAGTTCAAATTTAAAGCCCTTATTTCCAAGATACTCCTCCCCATATCCTTTTTCAGTTTCAGAATAATCTGTTGTTACAATTGCTATATTATCCTTAATCTTTAATTCAACTTCCTTCTCAAAAGATCCAATTTCAGCTGTTTCATCTTCATTTAAAGAGTAATTAAAAGGACTATTTTTAGAAACAACTCCTTCAATTTCATAAGGATATTCTCCAATTATCCCTCCTGTTATAGACAGAATGTTTTCCGCTGAAGTTTCATTTGATTCTTCTGATATTCCTTCTTTTGCAATTTCTTTATCTTCCTGTTTTATTTTTTTTGTTATATTCTCCTGAATTTCCTGCTCTTCTTCTGGGATTTCTTCCTCAGTTTCATTCTGGATTTCTTCAGGAATTTCAGGAACTTCTTCTGTTTCTTCACTAGTCTCTTCTGTTTGTTCTTTATAAATCAAAAGAGTAAAATCCACATCAGGATAAATCTCTTTTTCTCCCTCAATTCCATATCCCTCTCCTGTTCCTGAAAGAGCCTTATCTTCAACATAAAAATTCCCAATAGAAATATTTTCATCAATCAAATCTTTAAGCAAGAATTCGCTTTTTTCTCCACCATTATTAATAATTAATTTTGTTGATGCAGGAAGCAATTCTCCTTTCATTAAACTAAGTTTTGCGCTACCTAAAATTTGCTCTCCAGGAAGAGAGGTTTTATCCATAGAAAGGGACACCTTCCCAGTAAGAGAAAGATTGATTAAAAATAAATTTGAGGCAACCAATAAGACCAAAAGAAAAAGGATTGCAACAAAAAAAGAATTATTTCTTTTTCTCTCTTTTTTTAATTCTTTTCCTAAATATTCAGAAATAACTTTGCCGTCTTTTTTTCTGCTATGATATTCATAAGGACCATAGAGTTTTTCACCTTTTTTTATATATCTTTTATAGACCATTTCACCTTTTTCGGAATATAAAAAAAGAGTAGTGTAACTATTTAAATATTGCTTTAAAATAAAAAGGGGAAGATTTTACACTACTGGAAAAACTATAAATCCAGGCTTATTTTAAGGGCTGTATTGACTTTATTCATTGTAAGATTATCAAAGAAACTTATCCTTTTTATAATCCTTAGTTTATCTATTGTTTTAATCTGATTCAGTAAAACAGTTGAATCTTGATTTAATCTTGAATCTTCTTTTTTTAATGTTACATTTGTTGGATATTCTTTCTTAAACAATTTAGAGGTAATTGGAGCAACAATGGTAGTTGGTGAATATTTATTAAAAATATCATTTTGAATAACTAATGAAGGTCTAATTCCTCCTTGCTCACTTCCCCTAACAGGCTCAAAATTTACAAGGACAATATCTCCTCTTTTAATCTCCATCTTGGTTATTTTTCCACTCCCAATCAAAATCCTCTTCAATTGCTTCAAACTCTTTAGTAATTTTCAAACTCTCTTTAGCAGTAGCTTTAGCCCCTTCAATCATTAATTCTATGTGCTTTCTATTCTGTTCATCTATTTGATTCATCATTTTAACGATTATATCTTCATATGTTTCTTTATTAGACTTCATCCTCTTCAAGGCATTTTTTACATCTTCATTAAGCTGAATTGTAGTAACCATAATTCTATAGATAAACTATAGTATATAAATTTTTCTACCTACTTAAAATTAAAATAACAAAAATCACCCAAAATATCCCTTGGAATTGTTTTCAAATTTGTTGTCCCAATTTAACTGGACCTTTTCAAAGATTTTCAAGAAATCCTCTTTTATTCTTTTCCAGATTTCGAAAGTTTCTTTTATAAATTTAGCTTCTTTTTCCTCAGAAAATTCCAAATCTAACTCTATAAGTCTTACTTCAATTTTTACCAGTTGTTTGTATATTTCGGATAATCTCTTTTTCTCTTCTTCTCCCAATGTTTTTATTATAGAAAAAATAAAAACCTGTGCATTTACTGGATTAAGAAGAAGCTCCACAAACCTAAGGTAATTTGAAAATTTTTCAGCCATAACTTTTGTAACCTCTCTTATTAAAAAATCTGTTTCAGTCTGGCTAATTTTCTCTATTCCAAAGTCTAAATTCATTAACTCAAATTCAGGAAGAGCATGTTTTTTCTGAATTTCCTTGTATTCTTCCTTTAACTTTTCTAAGTCAAATTCCTTTTTTTCCATAAAGATACTAATAAAAAGGTTTTATAAATCTGCTGGATTTATGGGATATTAAGCCGCAGTAGCTCAGCTGGTTAGAGTGCCACATTGGTAATGTGGAGGTCGAGAGTTCAAGCCTCTCCTGTGGCTTATAATTATCTTTCCATTAAAAAATTAGAAATATGCCGAAAGATTTAAATATTAGTATTCATTATAAATTATAATAAAACATTATAAAAACCCTCAAAAATGGTTCAAAGTATTATTGATCTTGATGAAAGAGAAGATAGAATATTGAATATAGTTAAGGCTAAATTTGGCCTTAAGAACAAAAGTGAAGCTGTTGCATTAATAGCTAAAATTTATGAAGATAGTTTTTTAGAACCTGAACTAAGACCAGAATATTTAGAAAACCTAAAAAAAATAAGAAAAGGAAAGTATATTAAATTTAATTCTATAGACGAATTAAGAAAAATAACCAGTTAATCTTGAAAAGAGTTAAAATGTATAATTATGAAATAAGCGAAAAGCTTCAAAAGATAATGTTGAAGCTTTCAAAAAAAGATAAATCTCTTTATGAACAATTACTAAAAAAGATTGATGAAATAATTAATTCATATGATATGAAACATTACAAAAATCTAAGGTATAATATAAAAGATTCAAAAAGAATCCATATTGGACATTTTGTTTTAATTTTTCAATTTTATAAATCTAGCAATAATATAAGATTTGATGATTTTGACCATCACGATAATATTTACAAAAGAAAATGAATCAACCTTATCTTTTCATTGCTTTTAATAAAACTAAGATAAGCAGAACTATAAACAGGGCAAGTGCAACAACTCCAAGTATGACATATGCAAAGCCAAAAAAGTTTATATAAATATCTTTTTCAGAGACCAAATAAAGAATATAGGAGATAATACTTAAAAGAATAAAAACAACCAAATTCCTCACAACCAACCTTATTTTTCTTCCTGTGGCCCTTACTCTATTAATCGGATGTAAGTCTTTTTTATTCTTAACAGGAACTTTTTTCCTGGCAATCCTCTTTCCCCTTTTTTTACTAGCCATTATATTTCTTAAGATTTAATAGTTTATAAATATTACTCTGGAAAGATACTGTCAAGTTAGCGATACCTAATCATCTCGAATAAATTTTATCAAGCTTAATAATTTGTTTCTTCCCAATTCCAAATTTATCTCAGCAATTTCTGCAGGAGTTTTTTCTTTCAATTCCTGATGTGGATTTACAAAGTTATTTATAACCCTTCTCAAGTCCATAAAACATTTTGCATCATCAAAATTTTTGAAACCACTTCTGATAGATTTTATTCTATCTTTTATTTTTCCATTGTATCTTTCAATCGGATTGTTGTTATGCTCTAAATTATATTTTTTGCATGCAATTGGGACACCAAAAGTTAAATTGCATGTTCTGTAAAATAATCTTGTAAATGCAGATTTGTAATTTGCAAATTTATCACAGACAAAATTAATTCTATTATCTTCATCCCCCTTATAATATTTGTTAAGATAATACTCTCTTAATATTTGGTTATAGCATGTTGTTTTTATTTCAGATAAAAACTTCACACATTCTTCTTTTGTTCTTTTATCGACGAAAGAATGAGCTAAAATAAATTTTGTTCCGCTGTCAATTGCATTCAAGTCATAACAATCTTTTCCTTTAACTTTTACATACTTCTCATCAAAATGAATATTGCCCTTTATTTTTGGACGAACAATTTCATTTATCCTATTTTAAAAAAACAGAATACTTGTTGCACCATTCCCTTACAGCTTCCCTGCTTACTTTAACTCCATCGTGTTGCCATAAATGGTCTTTAACTTGAAATAAAGATAAACCTTCATTATGCAGATGAATTGCCCTGACAATATCTTTTTTATTGTATCTCATTCCTTCAAATCCATCCTGTTCAACAAATTTTCTATTGCATTTATTACAAAGATAAAGTTGTTTTTCTCCAGATTTATTGTATCTCTTCCCTCTTCTTGAAATATCTTTTCCTCTACATTTTGGACATTTCATAGATGTTTTACCTCCTTTTCATAAAAGTAAAACATCTGGGATTTATATATCTATCCCTTTAAGTTGACAGTATCCTCTGGAAACCATTCTAATTTAACTGCATTTCCTGTGATTATCCTGAGATTCAAAAAAACCTTATCCACCCAATTGGTATAAATTTTTGAAAATTTATGAAAATCTTCTTTTTCAAAAACTTTCAGATTATTATTATTTATAATAATTAAGGAGCTGATTACAAGAAACATTAGAATAAAAATAAGAATTTTCATATTAACTGCTCTGATTTATTTTTTCAATTCCTCTCCAGTCCATACCAATTGCATTAGTGGTTATTGATTTTAAATTTCCAAATGCATTTCCAATCCATAAAAAATAAAGCTTTCCTGCTTCCTTCATTCCAGTAAAGGTTTTAATGTCAATATCTTTTCCCTTTATTACTGAAGTAAAACTAAAATAAGTGAAAAGTATAAGAGCAATTAAAAAGATTGCCCAGATTTTATGCCTAAATCTTTTGAATTCAACAAATATCCAAATTGCCAATACTAAAATAGCAATTATAATAAAAGTAATACCCAACCCCATGCCAGTAATAATTAAAGTAAGTATAAAAATATTTCTAATAGCCCTGCCAGGATTCGAACCTGGGTCGCGAGATCCAGAGTCTCGCATGCTTGACCAGCTACACCACAGGGCTATATAATAAAAAACAATTAAAACCCCTATTAAAATTTAACTATGACTCTGTAAAAAAGGATAAAAAGGAATTGGAAAATAAATTAAGAACAAACTTCTTGTTCTGTGCCTTTAATTAAACTCCAGTCTAATTTTAATAATTGCCTGACTGCAGGATTTTTAGTATTTAATTTATACATGTCTGATTTTCCCACCCTTCTTGTTTTTATAACAATACAATTTCTCTCTAATTTACCCCAAAATGTCTGGAGTGTAGAATAACTTACCCCTGAATTTCTTGCTATCTCTGTTAAGGGATAATCAAATAACTGGAATGTTATAAGAAAATCTAATACTTTTGTTATAGGATTATTTCCAAAAACCTCTCTAAATATTGTTTCGGTTTCCATGAATAAACTGTATTAAACAAGGTAGAATAAGTTTTCCATCTCATTTAGGAAAGGAGATTAAAAAAACAGCAGAAGAATTAATAAGACAAAATTATATTATTAAGAAAGTTACAAATTATGGGCTGCATATTTCTTTAAATAAAGAAAAAATAAAAGAAATTGAAGATTTTATTAAAAAAATTTTGGGATATGATTTTTAAAAAAATCTTTATAGATTAATATCCTGAATCACCTTCATTTGAATCAACAGCAGGACCTGGTTCTTCATTAACTCCAGATGTTCCCTCTCCACCTTCAATTACATTGTCCTCTCCTCCACATACAACTCCATCCCCGCAATCCCCAGAATTATCAATCAAGTCATCATCATAAGTTTCATCAACAGTATCCCCAGGAGCACGTGCATCAGGATCATATAAATCAGGATTAACCTGATTCAAATCCGGTTCTGGCAAAGGTTCATCATCTTGGGTTCCATCTCCAGCAACATAAGTTTTAACTTCTGGTTTTAATCCATTATCTCCATTTGCTACTTCTGTTTTAACTTCCCAAGTCAACCCCTTACCTCCTTCTTCTCCTGCAATCTCCTTTTCCACAACCCAATTAGAAATCTCATTATCTATCTCAATGATTCTTTTTTCAATTTCCACAACCCTATTCTGCCCTTCACTTCCATTCACAACTATTTCATTAGTTAGAGTTTGCCCTTCTTTTCCATTAACTTCTATTACCCATTCTGCAGTAAGCTGAGTTTTTTCTTCTTCCAAAACATAGACTTCAAAACCCTCTGTAAGATTTTCTTCTTGGACTATTGTGTTCCTTATTTCATTAGAACTTTCTTTTACTTCTTCAGCAGTATCTGGAGAAACTTTTTCCTGAATAAATTGAAGCCTCTTCCAGGCTCTTTTAAGATTTTTATCAGAATCATCTGCACTTCCCTTAAGAGCATTTTCTATTGCTGAATTAACTTCCTTTTCTTTTATTTCTAAAGTCATCTTAACTTTATTATCTCCAAAAGAAAAAAACAATTTAACATTATCAGTAAACCTGTTAAAACCTGAATAAGTTTGTGCCTGAACTAGAGGAAGAAACATAAGAATAATTAATAAAAATAAAACTATTCCACCTTTTTTCATATTTATATCAGAATCAGAGGATATTTAAATATTTTGTAAACACCCTATGCTAAAATTTATCTGAGCGTAGTGGGGTGGAACTCGTAAGAGTTTCACGCCCCGGCCGAGGGTGAAAATGGGCTGATTTTATTCAAATCCCATGTTGGGCATGAATTTGTGTTCGATGCCCCAGGAGGGGGTTGCTAA
>CAZIZL010000014.1:0-11901 GCA_964543665.1 Candidatus Woesearchaeota archaeon
TTAAAGAATTAAAAGCAGAACAAAAAGAAATCCAGAAGCAAATGAAGGAATTCAAGAATCATCCTGAAAAATTAATGGAATTGCAGAAAAAACAATTCGCAATGATGCCCAAACAAATGAAACTAAGCATGAGGGCAATTGCATATACTGGTATTCCTTTTATTTTATTCTTCAGGTGGTTTACTGATTATTTTGCTACAGCAGGGAGCCCTAAATTTTTCCTGGGAATGGGGTGGTTTTTGTTTTATTTAATATTTGCATTAATATTTGGGGCGATTCTTAGAAAATATATGGATGTCGTATAAGCGATTAATTAAAACAATCTGAAAACTCTTTTTTTACATCAAGTCTTTTTCCTTCATTAAGAAGTTTAACAAGTTCTGAAACTTTATCTCTTGAATTATCTAATTGTTCTAAATTTAAATTTCCTTTTCCAAAATAAACTTTATGATTACCCTTATTTGACAAATCTTTTTTTGTCATTTCATAGAGTTCATTATCAGCAATTACAAAAGAATAAAATTGACCATAACTCTCATAAATTAATAATCCTGCCATAAAAGACAATCTAAATACTTCTATAAAAGCATTATTGTGATTTAATAAGAACCTCAAAACTTAAAAATCCTCTTTTTCTGGTTTTAAAATGGAAAATGAACAGGAATTAATGCTTAAATTTCAGATGTTTGAGCAACAAATAAGAGCAATGCAACAGCAACTTCAGGCAGTTGAAGAGGCGATTATAGATATAAGCAGACTGAATTTAGATATGGATGAGTTAGTCGGTAAAACAGGTTCAGAAATATTTGCTCCAATTGGAAGAGGAATTTATGCAAAAGCCAAACTTCTTTCAGAGGAACTTTTAGTGGATATTGGAAATAAGAATCTTGTAAAGAAAACAATTCCAGAGACAAAAGAGATTATAAAAAATCAGATTCAAAAACTTGAAAAAGTAAAAGAAGAATTAAATAAGGGGCTTGAAGAGATTAATGAAGAATTAACAAAAACATTTGAAGAAAGCCAAAAAGAACATAATCATTCACACGAGCATTCACATAAACACAAACATGAATGCAATTGCAAAGATGATGAATGTGATTGTTCTGATAAAGAGAATTGTGAATGTAAAGAGGAAGATTAATCATTGTTCATCTTTATGATATAAATCTAAAAGAATTATCTTATTTTCTTCTTTAATATATGCATAAGACAATCTAAAAGGCTTTATGTATAATTCTCGTGTTCCTTTTCTTGAAAATTTCATTGGTTTTCCAATTTCAGGATTTTCTTTAATCTTTGAAATTTGTTTTATTATTTTTTCCTTCATTAAAGAATTTTTGATTTTTGAAAAAATACGTTTAAATTTTTCTTCAAAAATTACATCTACCATTTTTCCATTTCTTTAATAAAATCATCAAAGTTCATTCTTGTCCCTTCTCCAGCATCTATTCTTTTCCATGCTTCTTCAGTTCTTCTTGCAAATTCTAAATCCCCTTCTAAGTTTTTAGAGAAATCTTTTTCTTTTTTTAAAATTATATGATTCTTGTTCCTTATAATAACCAATTTATCTCCTTCTAAGATATCCCCTCTCATGTCTAAGGGTATAACTACTTGTCCTTTTGAGCTCATTTTAGTAATGCTTATTTTGTTCATAGTAAGATTAATCTTACTGTATATATAAATCTTTTGGTTAGCATCCATGAAAAATCCACTTCATATTATTAACTCTATTCAGAATTAATTAACCCCTCTCAGTAATAATCTTCTTAATGTATTTTTTATCTACAAATTCAAATGCAGGATTTTTTATTTTTATATTTTTAGGGGCATTATCCCAAATTTCATTTAAATTTCTCTGCTCCAAGGGGATTTTGGTTTTTGAATATTTCCAGGAATCAGCAATAATATAAACAGGAATTTTATTTTGCTTTGCTATTTTTGCAATTAATTCACTTCCAATTTTATTTATCACTCCTTTTTTTAATAAAGCATCTGCTCCAAGAAAAACCATGTTTGGCTTTTTTGTTCCTTGTTTTCCTGTAAGTGCGTCATCTAATGCAGGATCAACAAACATGGTTGTCTTAATTCCTGCTTTTGCAAGTTCTTTGGATGTTTTCCTTCCCTGGAACAAAGGACGGGTTTCTGTATTATAAACCTCGAATTTTTTTCCTTTTCTTCTTGCATAAACCAATGCATTAATAACATTGGTTGAATGACAGTGAGTAAAAATTATAGAATTATTTTTTATTAATTTCAGAACCTTGGAATTTATTTTATTCTGGGCATAATCAAAATGCCCTAAAATTTGATTTTGCGGGATTCCTTTTTCAGCCAAATCCAGAACATAATGCATCATTGGTTCTGTTGGACGGGAATTCAGAAGTTTATTTTTTGAGGATTTAAATGGACTAAGAAGATAGGCTTTTAATCCTGCTTTTGCAATGTTTCTTGCTCCCTGAATTTTAATTGATTTTATATCCTTTAGAATTTTATTAAACTGAACCTCTTTTGATTTCATAAATTAATTAAGAAAATAGATTATAAAAATCATTCGTTATTTTCCCCCAACATTTAAAAATTACCTTTTTTTAATATGAGAATGTTAGAAGCAATTATGAATCCAAAAAGAAGTGAAAAGGGACCCTGGAAAATGTTTTTCGTGGGTTTGATATATGCTTCACTTTCCCTTCTTCTTGTTCATTGGTTTTTCAAAAATGATCCTGCATTATCAAAAGCATCAGGTATGATGGTTGTTTTATTCTGCATTATGTTTAGTCTTCCCTATATGTATTTTATAATAAGAAGAGAAGAAAAAGAAGATGAAGAGGTTGAAGGGGCTTTTAGTGTCTGGAAAGTTCATAAAGATGCAATATACTCTTTAATGTGGCTGTTTCTTGGATTTGTAATTGCTTTTTCTTTCTGGCATATTATTCTTCAGGATTCCAATCTTCTTAATTTCCAGATCCAGAGTTATTGCCAGATAAACAGCCCTGGAAATGTAGAAAGCTGTATTGCAAAATATTCCTTTGATGGAACAACAGGAGCTGCAACAAAAGAAATGAGGCTTTTATCAATAGTGCAAAATAATGTTTATGTAATGATTTTCACACTCCTCTTTTCATTAATTTTTGGGGCAGGGGCAATCTTTATTTTAGTCTGGAATGCTAGTGTTATTTCTGCTGCAATCGGAATTTTCTCAAAATATCAGCTGGGTGAAATACCTCTTGGGATTGCAAGATACATGATACATGGATTTCCAGAAATAGCTGCATATTTCATAACTGCTCTTGCAGGGGGAATTTTTGGAGTAGGAGCATTAAGGCATGGATTCAAGGACAAAAAATTTTTGAGAGTTATTGAAAATACAGTAATTCTTCTTTTTATTGCATTGATTATCCTTATTTTTGCTGCATTAATAGAGGTTTATATCACTCCCCTGTTGTTTAAATAGATTTAAAAATTTTAAATTTTTTAATTATAAATGGAACCCATACTAATAATAACAATTTTTGTAAGCTTTTTTTGCTGTTTCCTTGCAATGCCTTTTTGGATAAAAAAAGCAAAACAAATAGGATTAGTCTGGGAAGATATGAACAAGCCAGGGCATGAAAAGAATGTTGCTGGTTCAGGAGGGGTAGTCATGGTTTTAAGTGCAATAATTGGAATTTTTCTTTATATTGCAATGCAAACTTTTTATTTCAAATCCCTGGATGGAATCTCAATCTATATTTTTGCAATTACCTGCTCAATATTTCTGGTTGCAATCATCGGATTAATAGATGACTTATTTGGGTGGAGGAAGGGGGGGCTTTCAAGGAGGTCCAGGCTTATTTTAGTGTTTTTTTCTGCTATTCCCTTAATGGTAATAAATGCAGGAAATTCCACAATGATGGGAATAAATTTCGGGATATTATATCCTTTGCTTATTGTTCCAATTGGAGTTTTGGGTGCTACTACTACTTTTAATTTCTTAGCTGGATTTAATGGATTAGAATCCAGCCAGGGAATAATTCTTTTATTAGGAATGGGTATTCTGACTTATATAACAGGAAATCCCTGGCTAAGTGTTCTTGCCCTATGTTTTGTTGCTTCTTTAGCTGCATTTTATATATTTAATTCAAATCCTGCAAAAGTATTTCCAGGGGATGTATTGACTTATTCTGTTGGAATGATGATTGCTGCTATGGCAATTGTTGGAAATGTTGAAAAAATAGCTGTATTTTTCTTTATTCCATATATTCTTGAAACAATCTTAAAATTAAGGGGAAAATTAGTCAAGCAAAGCTTTGGAAAACCAAACAAAGATGGAAGCCTGGAAATGCCTTATGACAAGATTTACGGATTAGAGCATCTTGCAATAAAAATACTTAAAAAAATAAAATCCAGCAAAAAGGCTTATGAAAATGAAGTTGTTTTATTAATAAATGGATTTCAAATATTAGTAATAGTCCTTGGATTTGTTATATTTCTTTAATCAGGACTAAGTTTTTAAATGATATTTTTCTTAGATTTCAATGAATAAGCAGGATATAAAAGAAGGATGGGACAAGGGGGTTAAATTCCTTAGTTCAAAAAAAGTGGCTTTTATTATAACCGCTGTTTTGCTCATTCTTATTATAGCTGGAAGTTCTTATATAAGAACAACTAATATTTCCTCATTAAAAGATGTAAATACAGGGGAGTATCTTACTGCTGACTTGGATGCATTTTATTTTCTGAGAATAGCAGAAACTTTAATTGAAACAGGGGGAAATCTTCCTGCATATGATGCAATGAGATATCCTTCATTGCATCTTCCATTCAGCAATGAAATGCTTCCTTACGCACTTGTATTTTTATTTAAAGTATTAAGCCCAATTTCAGACAAGATTACACTCAGGTTTGTGGACGCTATTTATCCTGTAATATTTTTTGCATTGGGAATGATTGTATTTTTCTTTTTGATATTAAAATTAACTAAATCAAAAATTGCTGCATTATTATCCAGCTTTCTTTTGGCAATAATTCCTGCTTATCTTTTCAGGACAATGGCAGGAGTATCGGATCATGAACCTTTGGGGATCTTTGCTTTTTTTCTTGTTCTGCTCTCTTTTGCAATTTCTGTTGAGAAAATTGAGAAAAAATCACAAATTAAATTTCCTTTAATATTTGGGCTCATTACTGGATTTTTAACAACTTTTTGCATTATTGCCTGGGGAGGAATATCAAAATTTATCGTGCTTATTATTCCCCTAAGTATCTTAATTTTCTGGATGGTAAAATCCAGAGAAAATGAAAATAAAAATATTCTTAAAAATTATCTTATTTTTTATTCAACCTGGGTTATATCTTTTATTGTTTTTGGATTTGTTTATTCTTATCCAATCAGGAACATTTTAGGTTTAATATTAAATTTACATGGGGTAATTGTAATTCTAGCGTTGATTTTTTTTGCTGTTGATTATTCACTTATATTTTTAAAAAATAACTGGATTAGAAAATTAGGAAAATATAAACCTCTATTTAGTTTAATTTTGTCAATAATTGTCTTAAGCATTCTTGGATTATTTTTGAAAAATGGGATTGGACTTTCTATAAGGGGCATTATCTCAAGCATATTACGCCCATTTGGAGGAGGAAGAATTGGCTCAACAGTTGCTGAAAATGCATTTCCTTACACTCAAGAAATTATAGGCCAGATTGGAAAAACTATTTTTTGGCTTTTTTTTGCAGGACTTCTTCTCCTAGGGGTTGAATTCTCAAAAGGAATTGAAAAAAAGAAGGACAGATTCTCTTTTTCATTTTTCTGGATATTGATGATTTGCGGGATATTATTTCACAGATATTCAGCAGTATCTGTTTTTAATGGGGATTCTTTTATAAGCCAGTTATTTTTTATTGGAAGCATTTTTTTATTCCTGTTAAATTTTGTACTAATATATTTCAGAAATAAAATTGAAGTAAAGAGCAATGAAGTAATTCTTCTTTTATTTTCATTTTTTATGGCTCTTGCAGGAATCACTGCAGTAAGATTAATCTTTATTTTAACTCCTGTTGTGTGTATTCTGGCAGCATATTTTATTCTTAAGCTTTATAAATATGCAAAAAATGCAAAAGATGACCTGATAAAAGTTCTTTTATATATATCAGTTTTAGCTATTATAGTTCTTCTAGTATTTACTTCTTTTACTTATATCAAAGCAATTAAAGCCCAGGCTGTTCAAATAGGGCCTTCTTCAAATATCCAATGGCAGAATGCAATGAAATGGGTAAGAGAAAATACTCCTGAGAATTCTATTTTTGTTCATTGGTGGGATTATGGATACTGGGTCCAGTATTTAGGGGAAAGACCAACTGTTACAGATGGGGGGCATGGAAATGATTACTGGGATCATCTTATAGGAAGATATCTGCTTACAACTTCTAATCCAAACACTGCATTAAGCTTTATGAAAACCCAAAATGTCTCTTATATTTTAGTAGATCCTTCTGATATTGGAAAATACTCTGCATATAGCAGCATTGGAAGTGATGAAAAAAATAATGACAGATATTCTTTCATACCTGTGATGGTTTCTGATTCCAGCCAGATTCAGGAAACAAAAAATGGAACAGCAAGAGTTTATAATGGGGGATTTGGAATTGATGAAGATATCCTTTATGAGCAAAATGGAAGTGATATATTTATTCCAGTTCAAAATTCAGGTCTTGGAGGAATAATTATACAGGAGGGAAATAATGAATTTCAGCAGCCAATTGGAGCATATATCTATAATAACAATCAGATAAATATTCCTTTAAGATATCTTTATTATAATGGGAAATTGCATGATTTTAAAACAGGGCTTAATGCAGGGATTTATATCATTCCCTCAATTAATCAGGTAAGCAATGGAATTCAGGTAGATAATCTTGGGGCTCTTATGTATTTTTCCCCAAGAACAATCAATACTCTTGTAACAAAACTTTATTTGATGAATGATCCATTAAAAGAATATTCAGGGGTTATTCTGTCTCATTCTGAGCCAGATCCTCTTGAGCCAATAATTGAATTATATTCAGGACAGCAAATAAATGAATTCTTTTATTTTAGCGGATTAAGAGGTCCTCTTAAAATATGGGAAGTGAACCCTTCGGAAAATATTCTTATAAGAGAGGAATTTTCAATGACTTCTGGTGGATATGCTCAATTAGATAATTTGACATTTGTAAAATGACAAAGAAGATTGCAATATTTCATCCCTGGATAAAAAGCAGGGGAGGCTCTGAAAAAACAGTATTAGAAATATTAAAAAATAAAAAAAATGTAGATTTATACACCTGGGTCTATGACAGGGAAAATACTTTTGAAGAATTCAAAAATTTTAAAATAAACCTGATTGGCTCAGAATTTTTAAGAAAACTTTCGCGTTCTAATTTATCAAGGGGATTTTTCCTGATAAATTGCCTGTTTTCAAAGATTCCATTGGAAAGATATGATTTATTTTTAATTTCCACTTCTGGTCTGGGGGAATTTATAACATTCAGAAACTATCTTCCAGGAAAAACCTATGCTTATGTCTACACTCCTCTAAGGGCTGCAACAAAGGAGATTATAGAATGGGAGATGAAAAACAGATATTCCAATTTCTTTTCTAAGGGGATGTATTTAATAGGTGTTGGAATATACCGAATACTTGAAAAAATTGCGTGGAAAAGGATAGACTTGCCAATATTTATTTCTGAATTAAGCCTGGAAAGAGCTGAAAAAAGAGGATTAGTAAAGGGAAAAATAACAAAAATAGTTTATCCTCCCTCAGATATAAGAAATATTAAGGAGATAAAAATAAAAAAAGGAAATTATTTTTTATACCCTTCAAGAATAAATGTTCCAAAAAGACAGGATTTGCTTATTAAATCCTGGAAAGTCTTTTCCAAAAAGCATCCAAGTGAAAAACTGGTTATTGCAGGAAGCCTTGAAGATAGAAAATATTATGAAAAGTTAAAAACTCTTGCAGAAAATTCAGGAAATATCGAAATAAGGACTAATTTAAGCCATGAAGAAATACTAAGATTATACAAAGAATGCAAGGCAGTCATTTTTATACCCTTTATAGAGGATTATGGAATTGTTCCATTTGAAGCTCTTGCATTTGGAAAGCCCTTAATTGGAGTTGATAAAGGGGGATATGTAAAATTAATAGAAAAAACCCCCCAATATTACAAAATAAAGGAGATGTATTATGAGGACAAAATGATAAAAGAAATCAACAGGGTTCTTGAAATATTCCTCAAATCAAAAATAATCCCAAAAAAAATAAAGAATATTCAATATAATACGCATAATTTTATAAAGAATCTTAACAAAATATTAGAATTCTAAAATGAGAGAAAATAAATTTTCAATGCATTTTAATAAATTAAAATGAAAGGATTAGTATCAGTAACAATTCCAACTTATAATTCAGAAAAGACACTTGGACAGACACTGGAAAGTGTAAAAAACCAGACTTATAAGAAAATAGAAATAATAATAATTGACAGCTACAGCAAGGACAAAACACTTGAAATTGCAAAAAAATATAATGCAAGAATTGTCATGTGCAAAGGAAAACTTCTTGAAGCAAGAATTGCTGGAACAAAAGCCAGCAGGGGAAAATATGTCCTCCTTCTTGATTCGGACCAGATTCTAGAAAAAACAGTTATAGAAAGGTCTGTAAATAAAATGAAAGAATACGACAGTTTATGGTTTTGGGAAAGAGCGCACAACAGGAAAAAATGGCTTCCTTCTTTATATGATGCAGACAGGCAGCTTGTTCAGACTTATTGGAATCCAAATGCAGACATTGTTCTCCCAAGATTTTTCAAAAAAAATCTATTATTAAAAGCATATAGCAAAATACCTGAAAAATATATTGATGTCTGCGCTGCACAGGATCATATTGTGCTTTGGTATGAATTCAAGCAATTATCAAAGAAAAATGGGAAAATTGAAAATGCAGTTGAACATATGGAACCTGATACTTTAAAAGTTTTATTCAAAAAGCAATTAAGATGGGGAAAAACAACAAGGGATTTTTACAAAACAGGATTATACAGAGAATTAATAACAAAAAAAGATGGTTTCAGAAAATTCAGATTTAAACACTTAGGATGGAGCATAAAAAGCTTTATCTTAAGGATATTGAGAGGAATTCCATATAAATTAGGGTTTTGGTTTGGATAAGTTAAAAAAAACGACAATAATCTTTAAAAACTTTTGATTTATAAAGGTAAATAAGAATTAAAGTCTATTAATAAAATGGAATTTGGAAGAAAATTAAAAAATTGCAGGATGTGTAATAGTGAAAATCTTTACAAGTTTTTAGATTTAGGGTTTGCCCCTCCTTCTGATGCAATCCTCACTAAAGAAGAATTATTAGAACCTGAACTTCATTTTCCTTTGACTGTTCTTCAGTGTCAAGATTGTGGATTGACTCAGTTGGGTTATGCTGTAAATCCTGCTTTAATGTATGGGGAAAAATATAGATATGAATCTTCAATTACTGAAACAGGAAAGAAGCATTTTTATGCAATGGCAGATTCTATTTGTGATAACTTTAATATTGAAGCAAATTCACTTGTTATTGACTTAGGAAGTAATGTGGGGGTATTATTAGAAGGATTCAAAAGAAGGGGCATGAGAATTCTAGGAATTGATCCTGCTCCAAAAATTGCCAAGATTGCAAATGAAAGAGGAATTGAAACACTGCAAGAATTTGTAAATTCAAAAGTTGCTTCAAGAGTAGTTCTGGAAAAAGGAAAAGCCAAAGTCATTGCAGCAACAAATGTATTTGCCCATATTGACAATAAGGAAGAATTAATGCAAAGTGTAAAGATTATGCTGGATTGGGACGGAGTATTTATAATTGAAGCACCTTATTTTGTAGATTTAATTGAAAATTTAGAGTATGATACAATTTATCTGGATCATTTGGAATATCTATCTATTAAGCCATTGGTTAATTTTTTTAAAAAGCATGGTATGGATGTTTTTGATGTTGAAAGATATGGAATACATGGAAAATCTATAAGGATTTTCGTATGCATGGGTGGGCAAAAACCCATATCTCAAAATGTTTGGAATCTCTTAAATTTAGAGCAAGAAAAAAGGATTTATGAAAAAAAAACTTTAGATAAATTTGCACAAAAAGTTGAACAACACAAGAGAGAATTTGTTAATCTTTTAAGAGATTTAAAAAGAGAGGGTAAAAAAATAGTTGGAATCAGTGCTCCTGCAAAAGGAAATACTTTGCTAAATTACTGCAAAATTGATACAGATTTAATTGATTACATGGCTGAAAAATCAATAATCAAAAGGGGGCTTTACACTCCTGGGATGCATATACCTATTTTAGGGGAAGAAAAAATTCTGGAAGATAATCCTGATTATGGAATTATTTTTGCATGGAATTTTGCAGATGAAATAATAAAAAATAACCTGGAATTTGCAAGCAGGGGGGGAAAATTTATAAATCCTATTCCTCATCCAAGTATTATGGAACCGATAGGAAATTCTCCTGGATTTACAATAAAAAAGATAAATCCGGTTTTTGCAGATGAAAGAGGAGAAATCTCAGATTTATTAAATAATCCAATAAACCATGTAGGGCTTATAACCACAAAAGCAGGGGCAGTAAGAGGAGAGCATTATCACAAACTTTCAACACAATATTCCTACATTCTGTCTGGAAAATTTGAAGTTTTGATTGCTCCTGTAAATAATCCTGGGCAAATCAAAAAAGTTATTTTAAATGAAGGAGAGATTATAATTATAGAACCTAGAATCATGCATAGATTTAAGGCAATTGAAGATTCAGTCATGATTGATATGATGTCTGAATCGCGTGCCGGAACAGGGTATGAAGAAGATGTTGTGAGAATTAAAATTGAAGAATATTAGACTCTTAAAAATGACTAATCAAAAGATGCTTGAAGTTTCTGCTGTAATCATAATTGATTCTAAAAATAGAGTTTTGCTTCAAAAGAAAGATTCTGACTATCCCTTAGGGTCAAATAAATGGAGTCTTTTTGGGGGAGGTATTGAAAAAGATGAGAATGCTATGGATGCCGTTCAAAGGGAAATTAAAGAAGAAATAGGAATAAGTTTTAATAAAGAAAAAATAAAATTCTTGGATGAATTTATCTTTAAAGGAGAATTAAATGGAAAATTCTTCAGGGTAAATCACTCTATTTTTATTATAGAATTTAATAAAGATATTTCAGAAATTAGAATTGGTGAAGGAGTTGGTTTCGCCTTTTTTGAAAAAGAGGAATTAACAAAATTAGACTTAATGCTTCCAACAAAGAAAATATTAGAGAGGTTTTTAAAACGATGATTACCACCCCCTCGAGCCTCATCAGTCAAACAGTACCTTTAAAGTATTACTTGCCGGCGGAAGTTAAAGCCGAATCCGTTATTGAAAAAAGTGAAGGCGTTGAGGTGGTCTTTGATTCCGAAAAAAACCAGTATTATGTATCCGGTGAGTTTAGGCTGGCGCCTTTGCAAACCAAAACCATCTCGGTGCGGGTCAACGATATTTGGCAGATTTCAGAGGAAGAGATTGCCAGTGTCAGGAGTCAGGCGGAAGCCTTGGCCAAGCCTTTGGAAAAAACAGCCTACTTTGCCCAAGGGGTAACTTTGAAAAGTGATGTTGATGTTTCGTTGGATAAGGTGGCCAGTTTAACGGCCGGAGCGGTCACCCCAGAGGAAAAAATTCGAGCTTACCGGGAAGCCAAGATTGAGTTTGATGGGGCCCTGGCCAAAACAGACAAACTCAAAGAATTGGCCTCCGAGGCCGGTAGCAGCAGTAATTTATTTGGCTTTGTCGGTGGGGCGCAAACCATGGCCGTTTGGGGAATGATGATCGTCATTGTCGCCGGCTTCATCTGGCTGTCCTTGTC
>CAZIZL010000015.1:0-316 GCA_964543665.1 Candidatus Woesearchaeota archaeon
ACTAAGTTTAGATATAATTCATAAGCACCTGAACATTGGAAAGTTCAGGCACTAAAGGAAATATTTGCAAAATCTGAATTTGTTATGCAGGAGATTAAATAGCAAGATTAATAATATAAAAGATTATGTTTATTTCATGCGTCACTTTATTTATTTTTCAAGTTCAGCAACAACTTCAGGAAAAACATTGTCCAAATATGCAGAAGGAGGATTAATGAAAGCTGGAAGAATGGACATTGCAATTCATAGTTTTATCCAAGGAGTTTTTTTATCTCATGGATTTAGAAAAGATGTTGTCTTTCATTTTGTTTTTTAT
>CAZIZL010000015.1:326-708 GCA_964543665.1 Candidatus Woesearchaeota archaeon
GCCTGACCCCCCAAAGCATCTTCAAATTAGGGTTACAGATGATTTAGAGCTGAGCAAAAAAGATATTGGGAAATTAATTCAAAAAATGCTGTATAAATACCAAGAAGGGAGAAAGACAGAAGTTTTTCCTGAATGCTTTATTGAGAAGAAAAGTTTCCTGAAAGTTGTTGAGGAATTAATTGAAAAAGGGAATGAAATATTCATATTGGACAAAAATGGTGAAGATATAAGAAAGGCAAAAATACCCAAAGATTGTGCATTTTTGCTTGGAGACCATGATGGTCTGCCTAAAAAAGAGTTTAATAGATTAAAAGAATACTGCAAAAGTGTTTCTGTTGGAAATTTAATGTATTTTGCTTCCCAGACAGTTGCTGTTGTTAAT
>CAZIZL010000015.1:718-11271 GCA_964543665.1 Candidatus Woesearchaeota archaeon
CATAAGAGGAATCACTCATAATTTCATCCATTAATGCTCCTTTTGTATCTGGTCTTACTTCAGTAATATTACTATAATAACTTCCGCAAGAACTCATAAATCTCTCAAATTTTCTTATTATACTGCTTGTATCAGGCATAATTAATATAGTGAAGAATACTTTTTAAGCATTTATATAAATAATTTTAAGAATAATCTGTAAAAGTGCAAAACCCAATATAAAAAGCCTTAAATATTAAAAAACCCTCGATAAAATATGTTTATTAAGTATAGAAAAAATAAATCAAAGCAGGATAAAGAGATTCTTTCTGAAGATAAAAAGAGCAAAGGAATAGAAAAACACTTTCTAGAAGACAATGAAACAGGAAGAAAAATAGAAAATCCCTACATCCTAGTAAAATATAATCAAGAAGATTGGGCATTCTTGAATACCACTACTTTTAGAAAGTTGTATAGATTCCTTATAATACCTATTCCAAAAAAAGATCTGCTTGAGAAACTCTCTAATCAGCCATTATATGAAGTGTATGCAAATATTGGAAAACAAGAGTATATTTCTGAAAAAAGATGCAGAAGAGGTAAAACAAAGAACAGGAGAATTGGAGTAAATAAAGAAAAAATCTCATCAGATCTGATTGGATACCTTCCTGAAAAAACAGTGAAAAAAAAGCTCCCTCAAACTTATCACTTTTTTATTAAATCTAATCCTCAAAAATATATTTTACCGAAAAATTCAAAAAAGCATTTAAATAAATAAAATTAAAAATATAAAAACCTTGCACAATTATAAAGAATATGAAAAAATCAGTCAGAGTTTATATCAAGGGGAATGTTCAGGGGATTTTCTTCAGGGGATTTATAAAAGAAAATGCTGAAAAATACAATGTTAAAGGTTTTGTTAGAAATCTTGAAGATGGAAGAGTAGAAGTGTTTCTCGAAGGCAATAATGAGGACGTTGATAAAATGATTGAATTATGCAAAAAAGGACCAAAACATTCACAGATCATAAATGTAGAACTAAAGCAAGAGAAATTCCAGGATTTTAAAAATTTCAAGGTTCTGCATATATAATTAAATTAAAAAGAAGGCATTAAAAAAATGGCAAAGATATCCCTAATTTTAAAAGAAAAAAATCAATATGATGAATCCTTACATAAAATTCAACAGCTAAAGATGAAAGAGCTTTGGGATAATAAAGAGAATAAAACTCTGGATGAAATTTAACTTATAACAGATAATCTTGATTAATAAAAATAAATCTTTTTATAGTATATAAAATCTCTTTATATATGATATACACTAACTCTGATGGTGGTGCAAGAGGCAATCCAGGACCAGGGGCAATAGCAGTTATTGTAAGAAAAGATGAAGAGATTCTTACAAGATACAGCCAATTTATTGGAAGAAATGTAACAAATAATATTGCAGAATATGAAGCACTTATAAAAGCACTTGAGCTTGCTTCAAAATTCACAAAAGAAGAAGTTACATGCATTTTGGATTCTGAATTAGTTGTAAGGCAATTATTAGGGGAATATAAAGTCAGGAATACCAGACTTATGGAATTATTTTTAAAAGTTCAGAAATTACAGGAAAATTTTAAAAAAATAAAATATCAGCATACTGGCAGATTTGACAAATATCAGCAAATGGCTGATGAATTCCTAAATGAAGAATTGGATAAAGAAGTCGGACCAAGAAAGAAATTTTACAGAAAATAAGTTAAATATATAAAACTAATCTTATTTTAATTAAAATGGTTGAGAAATTCTTTTGGGCAGATCAAATTGCAGATAAAATAATAAAAGAAAAAGGAAATAAAAAAGAATATGTCTGTGCTTCCGGAATAACTCCCTCTGGAACTGTTCATATAGGAAATTTCAGGGAAGTTATAACGACTGAATTGGTTGTCAGGGCGCTGGAGAAGAAAGGGAAAAAAGTTAAATTTATTTATTCCTGGGATGACTATGACAGATTCAGAAAAGTTCCAAAAAATATTCCAGAAAATTATTCAAAGTATCTCGGAATTGCTATAAGTGAAATTCCCTCTCCATTTGAAGACAAAAACAAAAGTTATGCTGAACATTTTGAGGAAGAATTTGAAAAATCCCTTAAAAAAGTATGGACAAAACCAAATTTTATAAGACAGAATATTATGAATAAAAAATGCAAATATTCTAAATTAATCAAAACAGCTCTTGAAAAAAAAGAAATTATAAGGGAGATTTTAAACAAATACAGAAAAGAACCTCTTTCAAAAACCTGGGTTCCTGTTATTATTTATTGCAGTAAATGCAAAAAAGATTCTACAAAAGTCCTTGAAATTAAGGGGTATGAAATAGAATACCAATGTGAATGCGGATATAAAGAAAAGATTGACATAAGAAAAAGTGGAAATGTAAAACTGCAATGGAGGGTGGACTGGCCTGCAAGATGGGTTTATGAAAAAGTAGATTTTGAACCAGGAGGAATAGATCATAGTGTGGAGGGAGGGTCATTTAGCACAGGAAAGGAAATAGTAAAAAGAGTTTTTAATTATGAAGCCCCAATGTACCAATTATATGAATGGGTGAGAATTAAAGGAGGAACAGAATTTTCCAGTTCTTCTGGAAATGCCTTAACTCTTGATGAAGTTGAGGAAGTTTATGAACCTGAAATTTTAAGATACCTATTTGTCGGGACAAAACCTAGAACAGGATTTCAGATTAGTTTTGACAATGATGTGATAAAGATATACGAGGATTTTGATAAACTTGAAGAAGACTATTTTGCAGGGAAACTAAATAATCAGCAAAAAAGAATTTATGAACTCTCAAAAATAAAAATTCCAAAAAAGAAACCTGAAAAAATGAGTTTCAGGCATTTAAGCACACTTGTTCAGCTGAATAAAATTAAAGAAATGAACAAAGATTCAAAGACAAGGGCAGAAAAAGTGAAAAACTGGCTGAAGAAACATGCAGGAGAGGATATGAAATTTGAGATTCAGGAAAAAATTAAATTTCCTTTTGAAGGAAAAGAGAAAAAAGCCCTAATAGAATTAAGGGGAAGATTAAAGGCAAAGAATTTCACTTCTGAAGAGCTTTTTAATGAATTTTATAATATATGCCAGGAAAATGAAATTAAGAATACTGATTTTTTCAGGGCTGCTTATCAGGCAATTATTGGAAAAGAAAAAGGTCCAAGACTTGCAGAATTTATTTTACTTATTGGAAAGGAGAAAATTATTAAATTATTAGGACAGATAAAATAAAATGTCATTAATAATAAAGTCCAACATAAGAAAAGTTGTGAAAGATTTGGACAAGGAAAATGCAATCTCAAGTGTTGCTGATGAAGTTGCAACCGCACTTGAAAAAAAAGTTGAGGAGACTTTAAGTGAAGGCATTAAAAGAGCCAAATTAAATGGAAGAAAAACATTGCAGGCAAGAGATTTGTAAAAGAGAGGATTCTAATGAAAAAAGAAAAAGAGAATAAAAAGCCAGAAGAGAAAAAGAAAACCAATTATTCAAATGAGAACAGAGAAGTTCCCATTAGCCCAATTAAAAATAATCGGTCGAAGCAGGGAAAATTAAATCGTGCAGCAGGGCAAAGATTTGAAGCAAAAGTCCGGGCAGGTCTTGAAAAAATGGGCTGGATTGTTGATAAATGGACAAACACAGTAGATTATAATCGCGAAGGAAAAACAGGCAAAGTGGTTCCTGCAAAAAGAAAATATAATCCATTCAAGAAAGTAATGGTTCTTGGAACTGGATTTCCTGATTTTATTGCATTTAGAACTAATAAAATTGATAATAAAGAGTCTCCTCTTATGAAAGGATTTTGCGAGAAATGTAAAAAAGAATCCTTTGGTTATGAAATAACTAAAGGATTTATAACCTGCAATTTTTGTGGTGAACATATATTATCTATACCTCTTGAAAAGGAAGATAGATTAAAAGATAATCAGACTAAAATAATAAGTATTGAAGTCAAAAGTAAAGGCTATCTTGATAAAATTGAAAGG
This sequence comes from Candidatus Woesearchaeota archaeon, assembly GCA_964543665.1. GTDB lineage: Archaea > Nanobdellota > Nanobdellia > Pacearchaeales > GW2011-AR1 > MWBV01. The sequence goes on from CAZIZL010000015.1 coordinate 4,722, forward strand.
GATATGTGCTATTGGTTACTTGAAAATAATATTTTCTCAGAGATATTAATTGCTAGAAAAGGAAAAAAGCGGGGAGAAGTAGAATATATTGATTTCTCTGACAAGTATAATAAAAAACAATAAAACTTAAAATAAGCTCTTTACATGATTATGCATGAATAAAATTCTGCTTTTTCTGTTTATTCTTATGTTCTTCTCATTTATCTCTGGTTTATGCAATGAAGGGCAGATTAACATTAATGAAGCTTCCCTGGAAGAACTGGATGAATTATATGGAATAGGGCCTGTAAAAGCACAGTCAATTATAGATTCAAGGGCTTTTGAATCAGTTGATAATTTAATAGATGTATATGGAATTGGGGAAAAGACACTTGAAGGAATAAAAAACCAGGGGCTTGCATGTGTTGAAAATGAGGAAACAGAAGAAACAGAATCACCTCAAGAAGAAAAGGAGGAAGAAATACAAGAGGATGAAGAAGATGAGGAGGAGGAAGAAACTAGAGAAGACAAAAAAGAGGAAATAAAAGAAAAATCTGAAATAATTCAAACTTCCCTTAAAGAGAGTTCAAAAATAACAGGAAATGAAGTGCAGGTAATAACCATTAATCCCAAAGATATAAAAACAGAAGAAAATAAGAAAATTTTAGATACAAACAAATTAGCAATTTACGGGCTTGTGCTCTTTTGTATTTTGCTGATTGTTTTATTTGTGTTTAATAAAAAAAGGTATAAAAATGAGTTCAGATAAGAAAAGTTTGGAAACTAGAGTGAATCAAAGATTCCCACTATTTTCTTTAAAGGAAAATATAATATGAATAAAGAAATTAAAGAAACTAAGGGGATAAAATCTTCTATAATTCTTGAAATAATAGGAAGACCTCCTGAACATCTAATAGAAACTCTGGAATCAATAATAAAACAAATAGATGGAGAAAAAGGGATTTCTGTTATAAGCAAAAAAATAAATGAGCCTGTATTTATGAAGGATTCAAAGGAATTTTATACAACCTTTGCAGAAGTTGAGATTGAAGTTGAGGATATCCTGTATCTGGCTGTTGTTATGTTCAAATATATGCCTGCACATGTTGAGGTTATTGAGCCTGAATTAATTGCCCTTACAAATAATGGGTGGACAGACATTCTGAGTGAATTAACAAGAAGATTGCATGGATATGATGAAATTGCGAGAATGCTTCAGGTTCAGAATTCACAGATGCAAAAGAAAATGAGGGAATTGCTTCCTGAAAAAAATAAGATTCCTGGGCAGAAATCAAAAAAAGCAGAAAAGAAAGTTAAGAAAAAGACGAAGAAGAAAAAATAATTAATCACAAAAACGAAACATTTAAATATAACTTAATATTATATCTTATATAACTTAAAATGACACTTAAATCTCTTTCAAGAATTAGAAGCATTGGAGGTTCTTTAGTTGTTACCATACCCAAAGAAATTGTAAAGGAAAAATCTCTTAAGGAAGGAGAATTAATAGAACTGGAAATTGAGAAATCAAAACAGAATTTTCTTGGGGCTTTAAGGGGAATAGGTTCATTTACAAGACAGGACAGGATGGAAGAAAGAAACTTATGAGATTTTTTATTGATTCTTCTGCATGGATAGAATATCTTGGGGGTAGTTATAATGGAGAAAGAGTTCATCAAATTCTTAGCAAAGATGATGAAATATACTCTATTTCCATAATTATTTCAGAAGTTGTCAGCAGGGCCAGAAGAAAAAAACAAAATACTGATATAGCCTTCAGAGCAATAATCTCAAATTCTAAAATCTTGGATATAACCCCAGAAATTGCGAAAGAAGCAGGAATTTTACATGCAGATATGAAAAAGAAAATATCAGATTTTGGACTAGTGGATGCTATTATCTGGACTGTTGCTAAAAAATTAAATGCTAAATTGGTTACTTGCGATTCTCATTTTAAGGGATTTAAGGAAGCAGTATTATTAAAATAAATTAAATATTGAATTATCTTCTTTTATTATTTAACATGGGATCTATTTTATGCTTTGTTCCTCTGAATTTTATCCTGAAAAACCAGAGAACTACAATAAATAAAACTCCTACAATCAACCATCCAATTATTTTTTTATTGGGATTTTTCTCCTGTTTTACACAGCTTGAAATACAGCAATTAGCATCTTTTGTTTTGACAGTGGCGTTTGAACAAATCTCTCCTGAAGAACAGACTTTTCCTTTAATTTGCAAGCAGGTTTTTGAAGCAAGACTTTCTGAAGTTGTGGTTGTGTTTTTCTTTTTAAAAATATCCCAAAAACCAGAGGATTCCTCATCAGACTCTTCATTTTCTTCATCTGTTTGATTTTGTGCTTGATTTGTTGTTGTGGCAGTAATCTGATAAATTAAAGTGGAATTTTTATTTCCAGCTGAATCATTAAAATACCATCTATAACCAATTCTTGTTCCATTTGTGGAGTTTAATATTTTGGTAACATTCACTTTTGAAGGATTTTCTATAAATTTAATTGCTGAACTATTTACCCATTTCCCAGTATTGTTTGTTGAGAAGATATATGTTCCATATGGTTTTAATGCTGTTTCGTCGGTTATTTTAATTGAAAATCTGGTTATCTGCCCTGCTCTTGTGTTATTTATCTTAATTAAAGAATATATTGGAGAAATCCCGTCTTCCTCATGCTCTGAATCATTTATTTCATTTTCAGAATCAGAAGGACATTTCCCAAATAAGGCATTAAAAAAAGAGCATTCTTCATTATCAGGCTCTTCTGTATCTGTCTCATCTGGGATTTCAGAATTATTTTCTTCTTTTGGAGTCTCTGTATATTCCTGCAAAATTAGATAAACTGGAATCTCATATTCAAGATTATTTGTGCTTAATTTAATTGTCCTTATTGTTGTTCCATAAATTCCATTTAAAATAACATTCAAAGATTTTATCTGCCCTGAACGAATAACTATTGAATCTACTGCATCTTCTCCTTCAAATAAAAAATCAAAAGACCCCTCTGAAGTTCCGTAATTAATTTCTGTATCTATGGAAATTGTTAATTCTGGGGACTGAAAATTCTGAAGCTTTAAAGAAAAATTTCCATCCTCTAAAACAAATCCAGGATTTACTGAAAAATCTGCTGTTTCATTTATTATTTTAAAACTTTTTGAAATTGGAGCCTGGAATACCTGGGAATTTACAAAATACCTTACTCCACTTATGTTAACAGAATAATTATTTGGAAGCTTTCCAAAAGACTGGGCATAAATATAATAAACATCCCCTATTTTTGCAACTTTATAATCAAAAGCAGTTTTGACATGTCCTCTGTAAAATTGAATATTGCTTTCTGTTATAGGGTCTATAAAATTTCCAGAAACAGAAACCATGATTGTCTCTCCCTGAGAAATCTGGTTTTTCATATTAATCTCTGCAGCAGAGATTAAAGGAAATATTAATAGAAATAACAAAAGAAAAATTAATAGTCTTTTTTTCATTTCAATTAAAAGAAAAAGCACTTAATAAAGTTTATTTTCCCATATCTTTTAATTTTTTAAGAACATCGTCTAATTCATTTTTTGATTTTTCCTCTGGTTTCTTTTTTAAAGGAAGACGCCTGTGGGGTGCTCCCTGAATAGGTCCTGAAGAAGGTGGAAAAATCCTACGAGGAAGAATCCCATGATGAAGAGGAGGATGATGCAAAGGAGTCGGCATTTCAAATCTATTTTTTCCTTTTTTACCTTCAAATTTAGATTTTAATTTTAACCATTGAGTTCTTAATTTATCTCTGAATACAATTCCAATTGCAGAAAGAGCAATTAAACCAACTAAAATCCAAATCCACCAATAACCTGACTTTGTTGTTCTTCCTTTTTCTAAACAGCATATTTTTCCATAATCGCAATCATAAACTAAATTTTCTTTCTCTGTATCTGAACAAGATGCCTTGCATGTTCCTTGATTATCACTGCAGGAAAAAGTTCCAGAAACACAAGAACCACCTACACAACTGCCTGAATCACAATCTGAATCAATTTCACATACATCACTGCTGGATATTTCGCAGGTTCCTCCTACACAGCATATTTCTCCATAAACAGTATCATAAACTTCTACACTTGTTCCCCCTAAACAATATTCATCTTCATCTGGACTGCAAATTTCCCCTCCCTCCCCAGAACATGAAGAAAGAGATTTCTCACTATCACAACAAACAAAAAGACCTGTGCAGTCATAATTTTCAAAAATACTTCCTGCACCTTCACAATCTATTCTTGACATGCAAAAATATCCAGAATATTTACAATCAAGATTTTCATCTGGAGTTTGGGGTATGCATTCTCCTGAATCACTACATTCTTCATCCCAATTACAATCATCACCTGTTTCACAATACTCATCAGGAATATCTCCTTTGTTCAGGCAATTTCCTGATAAACACTCTTCATCAGTCCCGCATGTTCCTACTAATTCTTCTGTTGTTTCCTCAACACAAACATGATTATCACAACCCCATTCAGAAATCTCTTTATAGACTTTTGTTTTGTCATCTGAACAATATTTATTTGATTCAGAAGCATAAATCTCACAATCACTATCTAAAGTGCATTCTACTTCTGCTTCACAATCATCATCTGTTAAAGAATTGCAGCCTGGATTACAGCAACCATCATTATCTGTGCAATCAAAATAATCATAAAAACAAACACCCCCAGTGCATATAGATTCTTTGCAGGATATTTGAGGGCAATCAGTGTTTATTGAACATTCTGAATAAGGATTTGGGGTTTCTTTTGGCCAGATTGAATACAAAAGAAAAGCAGTATTTCTTGTATTTCCGCTGTTCCAACAACCATCACTTCCCTGGACATCCAAAAGCCATTCTTTGGAATTATCTTTTTCAATTGAAGATTTATAATAAAAAGGGAGTAAAGCCATTGCAGTGTCATAATATCTGTCTCCTGATTCTTCCCAGTATAATCCTGCTTTTTGTTTTAACAGCAACTCTGTTCTAAATTCTCCTGTTAAAAAATACAAAAGAGATTCTGGAAGATAAATTTTATTGGCATCCTTCATTGTAATAAGATAAGGCATAAATTTTGAAATATCATAACCTGAAGAATGCAAAACACCTGCTGCCCATAAACTTCCTTCATAATTGCAAACTCCTCCCTGTGCAAAACAAAATGTTTCTACTTTCTCTGTTGTTACTCCGTTAGATGCGGCAGAATGAACTTCTTCTGAAACATGAATAGTTGATGAATCTGTTTTTTTAAATAAAAGAGTTGTTATAAATCCGCTGTTGCATGAAATTTTTATATCCTTATTATAGCAAGTTGGAGAAATTTTTAACCAATAATTATCCTGTGCCAATCCAAGACAAGGTCCTGCGTTTGAAGATATTTTTTTATCTGCACCTATATTTACTGTATAAGTAGAATCTGAATAAGTAATTTTGCAGGAAACAGGACTTGAACTTTCAATTTCCAAAAACCAATCAATTCCAGTTGGAACTGCTGTCTGAATTAAAAGCCAGTTCTCTGCTTTTGTTGTGTTTAAATTGTCGCGTAATGCAAGAATAGCTTGGGCAGTATCTTTTACTTTGCAGGAGGATTTTGGCCAGCAATTATTTGAAGAATTATCTACAGAAACCTGCTGTTCGCATTTTCCTGTTGCCAATAAGGAAAATACTCTTTCTTCAAAAGTGAGTGAAGAACAATTGCTTGCATTTATTTTATTTTCAAGACAGGTGTATGCTTTTTCAATCTGGGCTTCTTCATCTGCAATTACCAAGGGTAAAATAAAGATAATCGAGATTAAAAGTATTAATAAAATTCCCTCTTTTCGCATAAGGAAAACAGGGAGGAGTTGTTTATAAATATTTTTATAAAAATTATTTCTTCTTATCCATCTTTCTGGAACTCTCATTTAAAGAAGTATTTTTCTTTACTGTGTAATTTACTGGATTTTTAAATCTCTTTTCTTCTGGAGTTGGAATAACCCCTATCCCCTCATAATAGTCTGTTGAGAAATTGGGGGGAAGAATTGGTTTATTTCTGTAACTCCAGAGAATTTGTGCAACAATATAACCTTCTTTAAGAGCGACTTCGTTTTTCTTATTCCATTCATAAATTCTCTTTTCAAGCTCATCCCTGTCCATTCCCACTGAACGGAAAAAATTTATAAGAACAAACAATGCTCTTTTTCTTCCGTCTGAAACTCCCTTAAGAATTGTTATTATTGAGGGGGGGAAATGCTCTTCTGAAAGATTTAGAAGTTTTATTGGTTTAAAATCAGAAGTTCTTTCTTTTGAATTTTTCTCATCTTTATTATTTTCTTTATACCAGTCCAGGGCCTGCATTAAAAGCTCAGAAGCCTCTCCTTCTTTTGAATCAGGCATAAAATTCCTTATGTCTTCTTTAGATAATTTCATTGGATCTGCATTTTTCATTTCAAATTTTTCAATTTCACCTGGTTTCAGGACAATGCTTGCTAAAGCTGTTTTTTCATGAAGAGAATAAGGCATTCTGAATAAATGCCTTGGAGAAACCAAAACCAAATCAGGCATTA
>CAZIZL010000016.1:0-2975 GCA_964543665.1 Candidatus Woesearchaeota archaeon
AATTGAATAACTAGCCGTAGCTGTGTTGTTTTTTAGGATTCATGCAACACAGCTTTAAATTCAAAACAATTTTAAATCCTTTTTCTTTAGACTTTAAATGGATATTCAAAGAATAATAGAATCTCTAAGCCCCAATGAAAAGAAAATTCTTCCTCATTTAGGAGATAAAATAAATGAAATATGCAAAAAATCAAATCTGGACAAGACTTCAGTAATAAGGGCTCTTGAATATCTTCAAAACAAGGGAATAGTAAAATTATCCTATTCCAAAAAGAAAATAATTGAATTAAGTGTAAATGGTGCATTATATATTAAAAAAGGGCTTCCAGAAAGAAGACTTCTCCATTTATTGACTGAAAAACACATAATCCTCCTGAAAGATGCTCAAAAAGAAAGCAAGCTTTCAAATGATGAATTTAAGGCCTCTCTTGGAGCATTAAAAAGAAAAGCACTGATAGAATTAAAAAATAACAGGATAATTTTAAATGCAAATAAAGAGGAAATCTCAAAAAAAACTCTGGAAGAATTATTCCTGGAAACTCTTCCAATTGAATATGAATTTCTTAAATCAGAACAGCTTTTTGCATTAAAAAACCTCCAAAACAGGAAAGAAATAGTTCAAATCAGAGAAGAAAAAAAAATAGAAATTGAAATTACCTCTCTTGGCAGGGAAATATTAAACTCCAAAATAAAATCAGAGGACTTAATTGAACAGATTACATCTGAAATTCTCAAAAAAGAAATCAATTGGAAAGGGAAAAAATTCAGAAGATATGATATCACCTCCCAGGTTCCTGAGATATACGGGGGAAAAAGGCATTTTGTGAATTCCTCAATTGATTATGCAAGAAAAATCTGGACTGAAATGGGATTTCAGGAAATGTCCGGGAATCTGATTCAAAGTTCTTTTTGGAATTTTGATGCTTTATTTACTGCACAGGATCATCCAGTAAGAGAAATGCAGGATACATTTTTCATAAATAAAAAAGCAGAATTGCCAGATAAAAAAATAGTAAGAAATGTAAAAGAAACTCATGAAAAGGGGATTTCAGGAAGCAAAGGATGGCAGTATAAATGGGATGAAGAAGAAGCAAAAAAAATTGTCCTGAGAACACATACAACCTGCCTTTCTGCACAAACTCTTGCAAATCTGAAAAAAGAAAATATACCTGCAAAATTCTTTGCAATAGGAAAATGCTTCAGAAATGAAACAATTGACTGGTCTCATGGATTTGAATTCTACCAGACAGAGGGGATTGTAATAGACAGGGATGTAAATTTCAGGCATCTCCTTGGATATTTAAAGCAATTTTACAGTAAAATGGGATTTGAAAAAATAAGATTCAGACCTTCTTATTTCCCATACACAGAACCTTCTGTTGAAATAGAAATCTTTCATCCTGAAAAAAAGAAATGGATTGAACTTGGAGGAGCAGGAATGTTCAGGCCAGAGATAACGGTTCCATTATTGGGGGAACACATACCTGTTTTAGCCTGGGGCCAGGGATTTGACAGAATAATCACAGATTATTACAAAATAAAGGATTTGCGGGAATTATACAAAAACAATCTGAATCAATTAAGAAAAATTAAATCCTGGATAAAACACTAAAATGGAATTTGAAGAAATAGAAGACATGGCAAGAATCTGCATTGAAAATCAGTATAAAAAGAGTAAAATCCCTCCTGATTTAAAAGAAATAAAAAAGCAGATATTAAAAAAAATAAAAAAAGACACAAATAATATTAAAGATTTAGAAGAAAATCTTTCATTTTCAATTATCCTGCTTATGTTCCTTGCATACAAGCATAAAATTGATTTAGAATCACCTTTATTAAATAAAATTGAGGAAATAAGCAAAACATTTAAATAACATATTGTATAAACTTATACAATGATAAAAAAGATTAAAAAAATGAATATCTTGCATTATCCAAAACTGGATTCAATATTAATGGTAGAAGAAGCTATCCAAAACAGCGAGGATTATCCAACAAGAATGGAATTATGGAAAAGTCTTCCAAAACAAATGCAATATCAGACATTTAAGTTAATTTTGGATTATCTTGAAAGATCAAACAAAATTATGTTTAATGAGAATAAGATAATATGGATTTTTGCAAATAACAAAAGATTAAATGAATTAATTAATGGAGCTGTTTCTGTTTAAAATGAAAGGATTTGTTACAAAACTAAGTAAGGAATTATTTGAATTAAAACTTAAAATAGAGAGGGAATTATCCCAAGAAAATAAAACTAATGAAAGTCTATATCAACTTATAAACAAAGCAATTGATTTCCTTAAACAAAAAAGAACAGGGGCCCCAATTTCAAAAAAACTTCCTATTTACAAATACTTTGAAAAAAAATATGGAATAAATAACCTATTTTTAATTGACCTCTCAAAGGAAGCAAGGGCAATCTATACAAATACTTCTCAGAATGAATTTACCATCTTGCAAATTGTTCTAGAAGTTTATGAGTCACATAAAGAGTATGAAAAAAGAGGGGGTTATAATAAACATTAAATGGCAAATGTAAAATTCAGCAAAAAGCTCTTTGAAAAAGAAATAGGAAAATTAGATGAGAAAATGCAGGAAAGCATATCTATGTTTGGAACCCCTCTTGAAAATATAACAAATGAGGAAATTGAAATTGAGATTTTTCCTAATCGCCCTGATTTGTTTTCTTATCAGGGATTCAAAAGAAGCTTTCTTGGGTTTCTGGGGAGAAAAACAGGATTAAAAGAATATAAAATAAACAAGCCGGAAAAAGATTATCAGGTAATAATTGATTCATCTGTAAAAGATGTGCGTCCATACACTGCATGCGCAATTGTAAGAGGATTAAAACTGGATAATGAAAAGATAAAAGAATTAATTGAAATTCAGGAAAAACTGCATTTAACAATAGGAAGAAAAAGAAAAAAAGCAGCAATTACACGTTCCGGAGGTATTGTCGGGCCTGGCACCGG
>CAZIZL010000016.1:2985-11012 GCA_964543665.1 Candidatus Woesearchaeota archaeon
GGAATTTACCCTCTTGAAAAAATAAAACTTCCCATATCATTCAGGGCAATGGAACCAGATCAAATAAAGTTTATTCCATTGGAATCTGACAGGGAAATGTCTGGGTTGCAGATTCTGCAAAGGCATCCAACTGGAAGGGATTATGCTCATTTGCTTGCAGGAAAATCAAAATTCCCCATATTTGTAGATTCTGAGAGCAATATCCTGAGCATGCCCCCTATAATTAATTCCAGATTAACAGGGAAAATAACAGGAGAAACAAAAGATGTATTTATTGAATGTTCTGGATTTGATTTCAATATCTTAAAAAGATGCCTTAATATTTTAGTAACCTCTCTTGCAGAAATGGGAGGGGAAATTTATTCAATGGAGATTAAAGGGGCTCCTGAAAAAGTCTCTCCAAATCTGGAAACTGAAAAGATAAAGATAAATCTCGAAAACACCAATAAAACCTTGGGATTAAAATTAGATGAGAAACAATTAAAAAATCTTATAGAGAAAATGGGACATAATTACAACAAAGGAATAGTTGAAATTGCCTCCTGGAGAACAGATATTCTGCATGAAATTGATTTAATAGAAGAAGTTGCAATTGCTTATGGTTATGAAAAGTTAATCCCAGAAATGCCAAAGATATCAACAATAGGAAATGAAAATCCGAAGGAAATAATCAAAAGAAAAATATCAGAAATTCTTTCAGGATTAAATATGCTTGAAGTTTCAAATTATCATTTAACAAACAAAAATGACCAGTTTATGAAAATGGGAATCTCCGAAAAGCAGGAAAAAGGAATTATTGAACTGGAAAGTTCAAAAACAGATTACACAATCTTAAGAAACAATCTTTCTCACTTTCTTTTAAAAAATCTCTCAGAAAATATTGATTCAGAATATCCACAGAGAATATATGAAACAGGAATAGTTTTTGAATTAAAGGAGGATATAAAAGAAACTGAAAAACTCGCTATTGCAGTGACTCCCGGGAATTTTACAGAAGCAAGGCAAATATTGGAATATTTATTTAAAAACATAGGAAGTCAAATAATCTTTGAGGAAACAGAAAATTTCCCTGTCCATTTCATAGAGGGAAGAACAGCAAAAATAATCCTGAATAAAAAGGAAATAGGATTTATCGGGGAAATTCATCCAAAAATCCTGAGAAACTGGAAAATAAAAATGCCTGTTGCTCTTCTGGAAATAAATCTGGAAGAGATTTTTAAGATTTTACAGTGAATTATTTTCTCATCTGCAAATTCAATTCTTTTTTTATTCTTTCCAGTCTTTCTCTATATTTCTCTACAGAATTATCCTTAATTTTTAAAATATCAATTTTTATCTCTAGTGCTTTTAACAACCCTTTGTCTATTTCCTTTATATGATATATTTCCCTGCCAATATTCTCCCCCCTTCTATCTTCTTCAATCTTATTAAAATGCGCCTCTATTTCTTCCTTGAGACTTTCAATTCCCTTTTTTATTCTTTTAACTCTTTTAGCCATTTTTCAGAAAGGTTTAAGATATTTAATAATTCATCCGGGGGGGTATTATTTAATTCTCTTTCATCTCTTTTTATTCTTGTATATGCAGAATATATTTTTTCTCCGGTTTTTTCAATAATATCTTTTTTATAGATTTTTTTTCCTGAAAAAAGGCATTTTATAAGGTAAAGTTCTCTTAATCTTAAAACAATAGAATAAACAATACCATCAGGAACATCTCTGTTGTGTTCTCTACAAACTTTAACAATGTCTTCATTTATCTTTAAAATTCCTTTAATTTCATTAAGGACATTTTTAGAATTAAACTTAAGCTTCTTGGAGATATATTTCTCAATAAGTTCTTTATTGAATATTGTCTCAGCTTCAGACAATATGCTTGAATAATTTAGATTTGTAGTTAGATTATTTGAAAAGATACTTTCAGAAACAAGGAGAATTTCATAATTTTTATCTTTAATAATCTTATTTGCCTTATCTGTAATAACTAAAATATCTATATCACTGTTCATATCATAATCTCCTCTTGCATAACTTCCAAACAAATAAATTCCCTTTACTCCTTTATTTAATTTATATTTAAATAGAATAGTTAATACTTCCTGGGCAATCTTCTCTCTTGAAATGTCAACTAAAGTTACAACTACTTGCTTGTTCAGCCAGTTTCTTGGAAGCAAAACTCCGGCAGATGTTCCAACTTCCCTTGTTTGTTTAATTAGAGATTCCATATTATAATACATTATAATAAGTATATAAATCTTATCTTTTATATAATTTAGAAGAAATCTTTAAGAATTTGATTTAATAATTAACCAACAAAAGCTCAAGGTTTATTCAACTAATTATAAAGTTATCAATAGATCTCATAAATGAAAATGCGAGGATATTAAATTAAAATTGTTTATTTTTATATAATTAACACATTAAGATAAAAGGATTTAACATTAACTAATTTTTAACCAATTAATTTAACAACTGCTTTATCTTTCTGGACATCTCAAGCTCCAAATCAATTTTTCTCTTTTTTAACTCCTGTTCATGTTCCTGTATCTGCTTCTTGAGTTTTAATTCATATTCGCTGTGTAATTGTCTTTTCAGGATTATTTCTTTTTTTGAAAGCTCTTTCTCAAGATTTCTCTGCATTTCTGAGAATAATCTCTTTCTTAATGCTTTTTTCTCTTCAGTCTCCTTTATCAATAAATCTTTTTTCAGTTTTTGCAGTTCTTCCCTTTCTTCCTGAAGTTTCTTCTTCTTAAGAATATCAAATTCTCCCTTTGCTTTTTCAAGTCTTTTTCTCTCTTCTTCTTTTTTATTCAGTAATTCTCTCTTGGAATCCTGTATTTCTTTTCTTCCTTCTTTCTCTTCAAGAGCAAGCTCATCTCTTGCTTTTTTCAGTTCAATTTTATTTCTTTCTATATTTCTGCTAAGATTTCCTTCTTTTTTATCATATTCGAGAATTCTTTTTCTTATTCTCTCTTCAAGAACATTTTCTTTGGATGAAAGTTCTTTTTCCATTGCTTTTTTTAATTTCAATTTCTGCCTTTCAAGTTCTCCCTGTGCATGCTCTCTTAATTGAGCTTTATAAAATTTTCCAAGTTCAATTTTCTCTTTGTCTAATTTGTCCCTGAGCATTTTACTGAATTTCTCAGAAACTTCTTTATGAAGAGTGGATTCTACTTTCCTGTTGTATTTCTTGCTGTAATCTTGTTCCAGTTTTTTCTTGTGGTTTTCAAAAAAATTGAGCAAATCTTTGTGCTTTTTTTTGTATTTTAATTCCCTGTTCTCCAAATCTTTCCGAAGAACCCCATCCATTTCCTGCTCGCGGTTTTTTATTCTTTCAGAGAGGGCTTTTTTTGTAGAAGCAAGAAATTCATTAAAATTAGTATCCACAAGAACATCAACACCTGAATCAAGAGACCCCATATAAGGGGCTTTTTTTGATTTTCTCAATTTTGTGATTTCATCCTTAATGCTTCCAAAATCTCTTGTTTTTGAGTGTTTAAGATTTACTATTTCTTTTTTAAGGGATTCCATATCCTCTCTTTTAGAACGCCTTAATTTTGTAATTTCTTCCTGAACATCTTCAAGCCCCTCTTTAATTTCTTTTGCAGGAGTTGCCCTTCTCTTTTTTGGCTTGTATTTATGGGAGATCTTTAATTTCAGGCTTTTAAGAAGTCTTTCAATATTGGGAATCTCTGATACATTTTTAAGTTTAGATCTGATCTCAATTGTTTCTTTTGAAAACCCTCGGGTATCAATTGATTTCAACTCGTTTTCCAGTTCTTTCAGTCTTGAAACCCCAAATTTAAACGCTTCAAAATCTTTTTTGCTTATAGAAGCACTAGATTTCTCTTTTTTATTTACCCTCTTTTTTGAGGTTTTTTTTCTCACCATCTTCTTTTATTATTAAGCAAGTTTAACTTTTTAAATATTACTTAGTAAGAAACTCCACACTATATCCTTTTTTCTTCCATTGCTCAAGTTCTTTTTTCATTCCTTTATGAGGAGTCTTCTGCAATTCCTGATTTGTTTCAAACATATTATATCCCTGTTTTTTCCATCCCTCAACTTTCTTTTTTATTGAGTTTCTTCCTTCTTTTTGTTTTCCTGATTGCTTTATTAGTTTTTTCAATTCTTCTTTTTGGTTTTCCTGTTTCTTTCTGAGTTTATCAATCACTTTCTTTTTTATTTCTTCAATTTCCTGCACCTTTTTTTTCTTTGCTTCCACATGAACTTCAGATTTGATTATCTTCTTCTTGGAAGAATTGAGAAATTTAATATTTCTCTCAAATTCAGAATACTGTTGTTTTTTAAGCTGTACAAACAGATCATCTCTTGTTTTAATAAAATAAAATACTGTCCCAAAAATCAATAAAACAAGAATAATTACAATAATAATAAAGATATTAAATGTCCCTGAAAGATTTGTGCTTTCTTTGTCTGATATTGTAAATAAATAACTTCCAAAACTATTGGTTCCTTTGTAATCTATGGAGGTCATAAAAATATAATCCCCTTTTTTCCAGTCTAGAGGAATCGAAATTAGTTCTGTTTTGCTTCCCCCTCCAACAATCAGATTCCCCTCACCAGTAAAAATGACATCATCTTCAAAATTCTTAATTAAATAAGCAGCATCAACTGTTGGAATTGTAGAGCCAATTAAATCATATACTTTAATTTCAACCCCTACTTTTCCTCCTGGATAAACAGAATCATATTTAGGTATGCTGTCTAAAATTATTGCAAAAGCATTATTAGGATCCTCTAACATAAAAATGACAGGAATTTCCTCTTTTTTAAGTGAAGTTGAAATTATTAATTTCCCCACATACACCCCTGGAACATTCTTTTCGTCTTTAAAAAGAATATTAATTTTCTTATCTTCTCCGGGATTTAAGGTAAATTCTCCTTCTTCTACTTTAGCCAGTCTATCAAAATTATTAAAAGAAACCTTAAAATCCTGTTTTGTTCTTTCATCATTTGAAACTTTTATGCTTGCGGGATATTCCCCTCCAAGAGGAATAGATATACGCAATAAGCTTGTTTTAGAAAAATTTCCCTGTTTTGGCAAGGAATAAATTAAATAAGAGATTGTAATTGCAATTAACAAAATAACTATTGCAAATATTATCCACCACTTTTTTTTCATTAGATTATATCAGATTCTTTGTTTTTATTTCTTGCCTTTAATAATAAATTCAATCTGGTCTTTTAATAAAGGGAGGTCTCTCTTAATCACTTCCCATACCAATTCAAGATTAATTCCAAAATATTTATGAATTAATTTATCTCTAAAACCAGCAATAACCCTCCAATCAACAGATTTATGTTTAATCCTAAACTTTTCTGATAGGTTCTTTGTAGCCTCTCCGATTATTTCGAGCTTTCTGATAACTGCATCATGGGTTTTTTTATCCATAACAAATTTTGAGAGACTAATGCCTTTGGAATAATCTTCTATATCCTTTATGCACTCAAGTATATGATTTAAAAAAACAATATCTTCTTTCATATTATCCTAATCTCCTCTTTCAAAATCCTATTCTTCAATAAGGGATGAATTCCCTTATAAGTTAACAAATCAACTTCTTTTTTAAGAAGGTCTTTTAAAAGAAATTCAAGCCTAATTAAGTCAATCAAACTAAATCCTTTCTTAGTCTCGATAAGAATGTCTATATCACTATTTTTATTCTGCTCCCCTCTTGCATAACTACCAAAAATACCTGCCTTGATAACTCCTCTTTCTTTTAAAGTGGGGGTTATTTTCTTCTTAATTTCATTTATTGATTTAATCATAAAAAATTAAGGGATATTCAGTTTTTATTTCTTGCCTTTTTTATTTATATCCAAATCTTCTGGCATAATCCTTGTGCCTTGTAAACCATTCCAGTATTACTGCTAATATTTCTATTTCCTTGAATGATTTCAAAGAATAAATTAATCTCCAACCCCTTGCCTTTGCTTAATTCCACCCAAAAAGCATTATCCACCCCTCTTTTTGTGTACTCTTTTGGAATAAGCCTCTTTGCAATTGGTTCTCCAAAAGCAGGTTTTTGTTTTATCTTTTCTATAACAAAATCAATCCTCCTCTTAAGAGGATCATCGGCAGACAATTCTTCATAAACCCTTTTTAATCTTTCATTTTCAAAAATAACATTAACTTTTTTATTAAACATTTTTAGAATATTCTAAGTTTCTCCTTAAATATCTTTTAACCCCAATAGGGTCCCATATATAAGTAATTATCCCATTATCAGAAACAATTATTTTATTTATTTCCTGTAAATAATCAAGAATTAGTAAATAAGTCTTCCACATCACTTTCCTTGGAAGTTTCTCCCACAAAGAAGTTTTTTTAAACTCCCCGCTATATTTTTTAATTATCTCCTCAACCATCTTAACAGTCTCAAGAGTAGGAGACCTAAAAAAGCCAATTATCTTTCCATTGTTTTGTAAAATCCCTTGCACCACATTATACCTATCAATTGATAGGTATTTAAATCTTTTGATTAAAATAAAAAAGTACTAATTTAGTAATTAAATGCTGAAGGTTTTTTATTTCTTAAGAATATGCCCAATTGAATAATCCCCTTTATCTTTTCCTGCCTTTTTTAACTATCTTTAACATCCTTCTGTATTTTTTGATAACAAGAAATACTGCAAATAAAACCAAAAGCAAAGCCAGAATTAAAACAACCATCAGGATTACTTCCCTGTCTAATCCAAATCCTCCTTTTATTTTAAATTGTGAGCTTGCAACAGCAACTCCGTCAGGATAAAGAAGTTCTACACCTAAAACATAATCCCCTGGAGGAAGTTCAGAGGTGGGGAATTCTTTTATAATTGATTTTTGATTTTCAACTGCAATAGTTTCAGATTCAGTTAAATGAACAACCCCCTCAAAATCCTTTACTACATAATTTAAAGTAACATCCATCTTTTCCTTTATTCCCATTTGTAATAAATCTATTTGTGCTTCTAGATTAGAGTTTTGGTCTAAACTTTTCATAAATGAAGGAATTAAAACAGTTATATCAAACAGGCTCTTTTCTGTTTTTATATTAATTGTTACTGGAATTTCCTGCTTAAATGAGCCGCTTCTTACAATTATCTTACCTGTATAAATTCCAGTCTCTTTTGGAGGAGTTAATCTGAATTCAATTTTCTCTTTTTCACCAGGAAGAATCTCCAAAGAAGTCTGCTCTAATAATAAAATTGAATTTATAGTCTCAACACTTATATCAAATGTTTTTGGAACTACACCTAAATTCTCTATATAAAACTCACCAATTTCAATTTTATTTAATGCAAGAGTTCTCTCTATTGAACTTACTCCGACTGAGATTTCTTTTACAGAAGATGCTGCTGTTCCACCTCCTCCACCCCCTGTATTTCCTCCTGTTGTTCCTGTTCCTGCTGTTGAAACACTTACAATAAAAGAAACATTTTCTGTATTATTCTGATTCCCATATAAATCAGAGCAATAATAATCAGCAATATAATTTGCATTGCTTAATGTGGTTGTTGCTGTATGAATTGTGCCATTGGTATTTGCTGTCATTGAATTATTTGTTGCACCTGAATTAACAGAATAATTGCATGTTGAGTTTTCATTTGTTGTAACCTGGAATGTAACTGATGAACTGGTATAAGTATTTCCCTCAACAGGCAATACAATTGAAACCTCTGGATTTAAACTATCCTTAAAGAAAGTTACTGATGAACTATTTTCGTTTCCTGATGTATCATTGCAATAAACTACCCATTCATTTGCCCCTTCAATTGAAATTACCTCTGTAAAATTCTCTCCTGCATTAACAATTGATGAATTCACAGCCCCTGAATCATTGGAATACCAGCAATAATCTTCATTTGTATCTGTAATTGTATAATTAAGTTCAGAAACATTCACAGCATAACTTGTGTTTTCAGGATAACTGACATTTACAGAAGGGAAAATCAAATCAACACTTATCTGCCTGTCAGGAGTTGTAATATTAAGATTTCCAGCACTATCAACTGCATAAACAGA
>CAZIZL010000017.1:0-1082 GCA_964543665.1 Candidatus Woesearchaeota archaeon
CCGGTTTGCATCTACGAAATCAAAACAGACAAAGCGTCAACGTCCGAACAAAGACTTTTTAACGCACTTATCACGCCTCACTCGTAGTCTGCCATAAAGCCCGTTTGCAAGCAGCGGAGGGCTGACCCGCCAACCTAGTCTACATAATTTTCAGAGAATAATCCTTTAAATGCTTTTCTATGTCTGATCAGCCCTCTTCTTTATCCTTTAAGAAGATAAATCAGTTCAATGAAAAAGAATTGATTTTTTCTTTTAAAAAAAGCTTCTTAACTATTCCAATATTTTCCTGATAAGCATCATATTTTCCTTCATATATCTGCATTTCTATGTTTATTCTTCTTTTTAATTCCTTTTTTTCATTTTCAAAAAGAAGAGCATCCTCATCTGCTTCTTTCAAGAGACCTTTATATAATTTATATATTTCTTCTCTTCCTTCAGGAGTGAAATCCTTTGTAGGATTGTATTCAATTCCAAGACCAGGTCCAATTGTCATCTTAAATTCACTCCTTGGGTATATTTATTCTTTTCTAATTCTCAGTATATATTCTCTCTTATTTAAATAAATTAACAAGCATTATTACAAGAATTACAAATAAAATTACCCCTGCAATTATCCAGAAATAAAGAGCATTGTTTTCTTCAACATAAACTTTTGATAATTCACTGCATCCTGTTCTCTCAAAAGGTTTATTGTATTCCTCATCACAATAATTAGTGTCATAGCAATCTCTTGTCATTACACTATCTGAGCATTCACTCCATCCAGTGCATTTCCAGTTTATATCACAATATTGAACAGGCTTTGTTTCTGAGCAGGTATTCTCTTTATCCTCATCTTCCTCTATTTTACAATTTGCAGAACAACCATCTCCATTTTCTAAATTTCCATCATCGCATTCCTCACCTTCCTCTATGTTTCCATTTCCGCAAACAGGAGGTTCAGGAGGACATTCTAATTCACCTGTTATTCTGAATTTTTTTAAGTGAACACTTCCTGTATTCAGGGATTTGAATTCAACATAATTATATCCAGAATCAAAATCACATGAAACTTCTCCAAATCTGAATTCAATATCATCACC
>CAZIZL010000017.1:1092-8064 GCA_964543665.1 Candidatus Woesearchaeota archaeon
ATTATTAATTTATCATAATCTTCTGCATTTAATGGGCAAAGAGGAGTGGGAGGTTCAGGGCAGACTAATTCACCTGTAATCTTGAATTTCTTGAAATGAACACTTCCCATGTCTGTTGATTTAAATTCAACATAATTATATCCTGAGTTAAAATCACATGTAATTTCTGCAAATCTGAATTCATCTTCTGTTCCAACATCATCATTATCAGGGAAATTGTAAGTCTTGCTTCCGCATTTTACCTGGAAATCTTCTGTTCCAATATCATTTGGAGTTCCAATTCCATAATAGAATTTGAAAGTATATTCTCCTGAAAAAGGCAAGGAAGGAGTTTTTAATTTCAAGACTCCTGTATTAGTATCAATATAATAAAATCCAGTTCCGCACACAGTATTAGGGCTTGTTTCATAATACCAGGCATCTCCTGAAAGCTGAGTAACATAAGTGCTTAATTTAGTTGCTGAATCAATTCCTGTATTCATGCATATATAATCAGAATCATAAGTTTGGGGAACACATTCTCCGCACCCTACTCCAGTACATGCACCTGCAAATCCAAGAAGAACTAGTGCAATTGCTAATGAAAAAACTAAGAAGGTTTTATTTTTTCCTTTAACTACTTTAACCATGTTAACTTTTCAGTGACAACCATTTAAAAAGATTATGGTTATAGAGAAAATATCCTTTTTCTCACTACTGATTAGGGGGAGTTTTCACTAAATTCATCTTTCAATTTTTACTTAAAAAAACTATTGTTCTGAGAAATATAATTTTTAATATTTTAAACAAAAAGCAGGACAAGAATTATAATCAGGATGATTATTGCAATGCCTATTGCCAATGCAATTGCAATTGTTGAAAACAAGGTATTATCTGTTTTCTTTTCCCTGACTTTTTCTTCCTTGAATTCTATTCTTACATTTGGTTGCTCTTCTGGTTTTGTCTTTTCTGGAGTTATTTTTACTTGAGAATCAAGAGAAGTTTTTGAAGTCTTTAATGCAATTATTTTTCCTGAACTTCCTCCAAGAGTTATAAGTGTAGATGCTGGAACTTCATTTTTGTCATCATTTTCATCCTCTCCAGCTACTCTGTTTAAAACATCAAAGCTCATTACACTATAATTGCTTTCTTTATCAAAGAACACACTAGCTTTTAATTCATATTCTTTTTCACTTAAATTAGAAGGAAGAACTATAAAGAATCTCTCTGTTTTTTCATCATCTTCTCCAAATTCTTCAATATCAAATTTCTCGCTTGTTTTTGAAAACTTTATTTCAGGAATTTCAAGTTTTATATATGCTTCCTCTTCTTCTGTCCCTAGATTTTTTACATCAACAACAACTTCTATTTCATCTCCAGAAGAAACTATGCTGGGATTGATTTCTATTCTCTCTATTACCACATCATGGTCTTTTCTCAGAATCTCTATTTCTTTATATGCTGAATTGCATAATCCATTTTTATCTTCAGCATATACATATAAAGCAAACTCTTCATTTTCAATATCATTAGGAATTTCTATTTCAAAATCCAGAGTCTCAGAATCCCTGTCTTTTACTCTGAGATTCTCATTAATCTTTTTAACAGAATCCTCTTCTTCTAAATCATAAAGGTAAATTTTTAATTCAAGTTTAATATCCTCTTTTAGATTGTTTTTTATTCTCAATTCCCCCTTGATTGTATCTCCTATTTCAAATTCATCTCCTTTGTCCGGGTCTCTTATCTCAATTATTATTGAATCATTTTTTAAAGAGCATATTTCTGCATCAGAAAATTTAGGAGGCTCCTTGATATTTTTTACTTCTATATTCACTTTTTGTGAATCTTTTAATCCAGAAGAATCCTCTATTTCAAATTCCACTTCATAATTTCCTGATTGATTGTAATTTGGAATCCATGCAAATTCTGCACTATTATCCAGATTATCTGTGAAATTTGCTTCTTCTGGCTTGTTTTTTATTGTGAATTTAACATCTTCTCCATCTGCATCTTTTCCATATATAATAAATCTAAGCTCCTGCCCCTCACTTACTTTCTTTTCTGAAATAAATTCCAGAACAGGATTATCAGGAGCACTTAAATTAAGAGTTCTTTTTTCGGAATATCCTTTATTAAAACCATCATTGCAGAACACACTCCATTCATAAATTCCATCATTTAAGTCATCAGAATAAAGGCTGTCCTCTGTATTATTTAAAATCCTCTTGGATGCTTTGTTTTTATTATTTACAACAAGAATGCATTCTAATTCCTCTGCCATATTATCAAAAACAATGAATTCAAAAGAGATTTCCCTTGATTCTGTAATTAAGGTGTTATTTTCAGGAAGAATTAAATTTGTTTCAGGAGGAATAACATCTGCACTATTTGACAATCCTTTTGTTGGATATTCAAATAAAATAAAACTCCCTTCTTGTTCTGAGCCATCAGGCATTCTTCCAAGGGAATCTCCTTCTTCAAAATCCTCATAATTTACTTTATTAATTAAAATATCATCAAAGCAATTAAGTTCAATAAAATCACTATTTTGAAGAGCATCCCAGTCAAATACAGCAAATCCATTAGGAGCAATTAAGCCATTTAGTAAAAGCTCTTCATTATCTGAATTCTTTAAAATGCAGTCCTCAAGTCCAAATGTAATTTCTTTTGGGTTGTATAATTCAACCCACCCATCCAAGCCATATACAAATTCATTTATGAAAACTTTTTGCAGAACATTTACATTCACATTTTTATATTCATAATCTGTTCTGTCATAAGCACTTATTTCAAACACATGTTTTCCATAATCCTCTGCATCTGTCTGCCAGAAAAATAAATTCTCATCCTGTGAAAAATCAGAGGAATTTATTCCAAATATAATTTCATCTTCTTCAATATCAGAGGCAACAGCAATTATTTCAACATAATCTCCTGCTAATAAAACCATATCCTCAATATCTTCTATTTCCGGGGCATCATTTACTGATTCAATAATTATATTGAATGTTTCTTTTAATCCAAATTCCTCGTCGTTTGCTGTTATTTCTGCTTCTTCCTGTCCAAACCAGTTTTCATCAGGAATTATTCTTAAAACCCCTTCTTCCAGAATAATTTCTGTGTGAGGGGTGCTGTCAAAGGAATATTCCAATTCACTGTCAACATCAGAGAAATATCCTTCTAAATTAAGCTCATAAATTTCATCCTCTTTAAACACTAAATCACCAATCTCTTTAACCAGGAAAGGCGCATCATTTACAGGAAAGACCCTTAGAGTAATGTTGTTTGTGTTCTGGACTCCTAATAAATCAGTTGCACTGAAGATTATCCAGTCTTCTCCATACCAGTCTTTTTTTGAGGTAAATACAAAAGTATCTTCCCCTGTTTTTGAGACAGTTATGTTTAAGTCTTTGGAAGTGCTGTTAACATAATAATGTATTTGATTGCTGTCTAAATCATAAAAATACTGGCTTAAATTCAAAGAATGAGTTTCATCTTCTGCCCATTCCTGAACAGGAATTTCCTCAGTTAATTCAGGAGCTTTATTTTTATTCCATACTTTTACACTCACTAATTTATAGGATTCTAATTCTCCGTCGGTAACTGTAACATTAAAATTATAATCTCCTGCATCATTATAATCTGTTTCCCATTCAAAATAATTTTCTTCCTGGCTGAATCTTGCATCATTTATAAAATATTCCAGTTCATTTTCTTCTGGATCTTCTGCATGAATTGTAAAATTAACTTTTTCTGTTTCTGAAACAGAGATTCTGTTTATGCTGGATATTATTGGAGCATCGTTTATGCAGTTTTTGGTTAAATCCAATGAACCAGGATTATATTCAAAATCATTATCATCACAATCATCTCCTCCTGCAATATCTGCAATAAACCCATCTTCATCCAAATCATTTAAATCACTTCCACTGCAATCCTGATCAATTCCATCATAAGGAATTTCTATTCCATCTGGATTTGCATCTGGATTATTATCGTCGCAGTCAAAATCTATATAAAATCCATCCTGATCTCTGTCATCTCCTGTTATTGCCCATTCAATTGAATTATAAAATATATTTTTTGTCTCTTCTGTCCATAAATCTGGGTATTGAAATCCAATAAAAACCCCTCTTGCTTTTGAAACTTTATTTTCACGAAGTTTTGAACCATTATTTATAGTGGCAACCACTGCCCCATTTCTGGGCCTATATATTCCAAGGTATTGAAGAAAAGTTAAATCATCTGCAACAATTGTACTTAATCCAGGAGCATCTTTTGCATTTGGAATATAATTTACTTGGTAAGATATCATTACCCCATTTTCATAATAAGGTACAAAAGATTCACTTATCCCTTCTGTTATTGAACTTCCTGAATCATATACAACAACTTCCTTTGGCCTATTAGAAGCAATTATAGATGTCCCTGTTGCTGTCCATCCCCATTCATCCAGATAATAGGTGTTTAAGATTACAGAATTTTTTTTATTTACAGGTATTTTTGAATAATCATTATAAGTTCCTTCTCCAACTAATATAATTGTATAATTTGAAAAGTTTGCTGAGTTTAGTGCATTCTGGTAAATTACATCATAAGTATATCCTCTTTGCTCAATTAAAGAAACAATTGCAGAATCAAGATGATTGGAATCTTTTGCAATATATGCAATATCTTTTGCAAAAACACTTCCCAAACTTGCAATTACTAAAAACATAATCAAAATGCTTAAGAGAAATTTATTTTTCATTATGCAAAATCTCCTTGAGCATTTATTCCTAAATGCGAATTTCTTTTATGATTTTGTATCCGGAATTTATGAGGACTTAGGAAAATGTAATTTTTCATTTATTGTTTTTTATCCTGTGTTTACTTTTGTTCCTCTTTTTACCTAATGCATACAATAGCAAAAGTAATATTAAAAGTAAAATTGCTGTGCTCCATATAAATAATTTCTTTCCATTAAAGGAATTTTCATTAACAGCGGCTCCAGTCACATCATCTGTATTTTCTTCATCTTCATTCAGGGTTTCTTCTTCATCCTCTTCATATCCCTGGTCTTTTTTTGCAATTACTACAATAGTTGATGATAAAACAACTCCTGGTTCCTTGCTTTCAGGGTCTGCAGATTTAAAGAAAATATTGATTCTTCCTTCATAAGTTCCTTCTTTTTTAACTTTAACTAAAAATTCTGCCTTTTTTTCCTCTCCTGGTTCAAGAATAAATGTGTCCTCAAGAATTTCTATAAATTCTTTAGATTCTTCTTCTGCAGTCAAAGTAATATTTACTGGGATATCATTTACATTTTTAACAAGAATTGTTTTGGCAATTATTGTATTTGTCCATCCATTTACTTCAGGGTACAAAACCATCTTTGAATTTCCAATTGAACCTGTTATTGCCGAAACAAAAACACAATTAATTGCTAAAAATAAAAGTGCAGGTATCAAAAGCATACTCTTTTTCATTTTCATGTGACAACATTACACAAAAAACACTATATAAACATTATTGTCGTCGAGAAAATAGTTTTTTGTTATTACTTTTTTTTAATGAATAAATATTATTTAACACTAAATTCTACTGATTTTCCAATAACTTTCCCTGTCTTGTCCTCTGCTTTTACAGTAATTTGATATTCTCCTGGAGCAAAGCTTTTTGTTTTGTGGCATATATTATTTGCGTCAAGTTTTGTGCAGAGCAAAACTTCTCTTTCTTTTCCGCTATAATTATAAACATAACTGACAGAAGCTAAATTAGTTTCATTGATTTTTATTTCAAAATTTACTTTTTTAGTGTAATTTCCACTATCCACAGGAGAAATAATTTCCATTTCAGGAGCAAGAGTATCAACCTTTATTTTTACTGATCTTGAGTTTGTACTTCTTAAATAATCTGAAACATTGAAAAAATACATTATTTCTTTTCCTTCAAATTCACTAAGATTAATATCAGCATAACATTCATGATATTTTCCTGTTACAGAGCAATCACTAACATTGTAGAAATGTGTGTTATTTATTGCAAGAGTTACTTGTTTAACATTTTCTTCAATAAATTTAACATAGAAATCTGAACCCCCTGTAAATTTATTCATTTTTGGAAAAGTGCTGTAGATTTTAGGAGCTTTGCTGTCTATGAAAAATGAAATATTTTCCTCTCTTGAGAATCCAAATTCATTTGTGGCTCTTATTGTTATATTGTGTTCTCCATCTCTGAATGGCTTTATTCTATTGAAATAATATCCATAATTATCACAATTAGTACATAATCTTATTTTTCTTCCGCTATTCCAGTCAATGTATTCAATTAAATTAACTTTTTTGTCAGTTGTTATATTAAATTGTATTCTTGTGCTTCCATAAATTTTATCTTCAGGAGAAGAAACACTTAAATTAAATTTCTCTATTTCATTTACCTTAAATTCCCACACCACTTCAGAGCTTCTTCCAGAATAATCTTCAATATAAACACTTACATTATGAATCCCATAAGATAAATTTAATGAAGGAGTATATTCAATGCCATAATCCAAATCACTCTTATTGATAATAGTTGGACTTGTTTTTATTTCCCCGTCTAACTTAAGTATTAAACTTGAAATGTTTATTCCAGAATCTGCATTTATCTTGTCTTTTAATAAAGCAGATATTTTTGGTTTTAAATCATAAACATAGCTATTATTTGCAGGAAATAAACTCTTAATTTCAGGTGCAATTAAATCAGATTTTATTATCTTGCTTTGCATTGATTCATTTCTTCCACAAAGTAATTGACCCCAGTAATTTAAATCAATAATTCCCCCTGTTATATTCTGGTTATTTGGAGCATGTTCAAATCCAAAAGGAGTTGACCATACTAATATCTCTTGACTGTCCCATCTGTAATAAATTAAGGAAGCATTTGGATTAATCAGGCTAAAAAGAGGATTTGTTAGATACCATCCATTTTCTCCATTTGGACTTGGAGGATTTACACTTAAGATAGTATTGG
>CAZIZL010000017.1:8074-10132 GCA_964543665.1 Candidatus Woesearchaeota archaeon
CAATCCTTAACATAAACTTTCCAAGAGTAATCCGAAGAATTGAGGTCTTCCAGTTCCAGTGAATAATTATTTCCTATATGGAAGTTTGAAGAATAGTTTGTCCATAAGCTGTTTTTTAGAACAGAGAAAATAACTTCAGAAAGGCAATATCCTGAGATTTCTGCATTTAATATAACAGATTCATTTTCCAGGATGCATTCTGAAGAAATATTCTGGTTTTTTGCACAAACTCCTACCCAGGGTTCATAATCAATATATCCCTGTAAAGCAGAACTTGGATCTTCGCATGAACCCCAGTAATTATATTTTGCATTTAAAATATCATCTGGATCTAAATTTAAATTAATTGCCCCATATCCTGAATTTTCAAAGATTTTATTTTGGCTTATATTTATGAGCTTGTTTAAGAGATATTGATTTACATAAATTCCAGCATAATTATCAGTAAGGATATTATTTTCAAATTGAATATTGCTTGAATTTGGTCTGTTTTCATAAGGACTTAGTGCAAAGCCGGCACTATTGGTATATCCAGTTATATTATTATTTCTGATATTTACTCCTGTAAATTGTCCACCTATTCCCGCCCCCAAATCAATAAAAGAAAAATAATTTCTTACAACATTTCCTTCTATTACAGAATTTTTCTGGTATCCAGTAATCCCAAATCTTGAATTTTCAATGAGATTATTCTTTATTGTTGCTTTTGTGATTAAATCATCACCAGTTGCGGGTGTTCCCCTGTCATCTCCACCAGTTATTGCACTTGTATTTATATCTGAAATAAAGTTATTTTCAACATCTGCACTTGAAGCTCTCCATAAATTAATTCCATCCTGCATAGTTCCAATTAAAATATTATTCCTGATTGTTATATTTGAAGAATCTTCTGTAACATGGATTCCCTTAAATGCTCCTGTAATTTTAAATCCGTCAATTACAACATTATCTGCTTTTATTTCAAAGGTTCCTGAAAAAGCCATTGAACGAATTTCACTTTCATAAATACTGCTTCTTGTTTTTGCATCTATTCCATTTTGCTTTCCAAGAAGAATTAGTGATTTGTTTATAACAATGTTTTCATTGTAAGTTCCATTATTTACAATTATAATGTCTCCATCACTTGCATTATTTACTGCATCCTGTATTGTTGTAAAGTTTTCAGGAACATTTATTATTGTTGCAGAGGCAAAAGGAAAGACAAGAAAACAAAAGAAAGCTATAAGGAGGAGTTTATATTTCATTTTAATAATAAATCATTCCCCCATTTAAGTTTATACTGCTTCCCCCCAGAAATAAATCTGCCCAGTGTCAAAGTCTCCATTGCATGGTTCTGGAAGATCAAGTCTGAAAATTAATGCTATATCTGCTCCTGGTGCTAAAACATTAGCTCCATAATAAGGTCCAAGTGAAGGTCCTGCCTGCAGGATTTCCATATTCTCATAGAAGGGGTTAGGATCATTGAAACCAATACCATAATCTATATTTACATATCCTTCAACATCTTTATTTCTGTTGATTACATCTCCTAAAACAACATCTACTTGTTGGTCATCATCTGTGGAGTAAGCACCATTTACAGCATAGTATCTAAATGAATCCAAGGCTAATTGATTAGTTGTAGGGCACATTGCTTCTGAATTTGCTGAATCATAAAAGTCAGTTCCTGATATGAACATATCAAGTAAAACTCCTGAACCCATATCAGCATCATTGCTTATTAAAAGGGATTTAGAATATCCTGATGTTCCTTCTCTTAATCCTTCAAATTCAATATTTCCTGTGACATCTAATGAAATTTTTGGATTCAGGAACCAATATTCATTTTCATCCATTGTTCCCAGTACTCCATCAAAATCTTCTGCTTCAACTGTTACCCACTTTTTACCATACATTGATTCTGGGGTTTCAACAGTTAAAGTGCATAAATAATAAGCCATTGTTACAGGATTAAATTCATCAATTTCTTCTTCTAAGATTCTTGCATTGCAAGAAGGATCAATTTTATTGTTTTCTCCTTCATTAGATAATCTTACGCAATTAACTTCTATGTCATTT
>CAZIZL010000018.1:0-10115 GCA_964543665.1 Candidatus Woesearchaeota archaeon
CTATTATAACATTTAAATCTCTATATATTTTCACAGAAAAGTTTATAAATTGGTTCCTTTTATTTTGAATATGCAAGCTGAAAGGAATCCCTTCAATGTTCTTGTTGGAAAAATGATAGTGACAAAAGAAGGAAAAAGACTGGGTTTTGTAAGGGATATAACATTTGAAACAAGATCAGGCGAATTAATAAGTTTAGTTTTAAGGGACTCGACACCTTATGCAAGAAACCTGAATCTGGAAAAATCCTCTTCAGGAGAGCTTTTGATTCCTTATAGCTCAATAATCGCAATAGGTGATTTTGTAATTGTTTCTGAAGAAGATCTGATATAATTATGCACCCAAATATTTAAAAATAAAATCTTTATTAGTTTAATATGAGGTTAATAAGTTTTAATTTTACAAAGATAGATGTAGAGAGATTTTCAGATAATTTAAAGGATTTAAAGATTAATACAGGCATAGACATATCTGACATAAAAGAAGTCAAATCTGATTTTTTCAAGTCAAAAGAGGATTTAATTGCAGTTAGTTTTATTTATACTATTAATTATGAAAAAAATGTAGCCAAGTTGTTTTTTAAGGGGAATTTAGTAGTCTCCTTAGAGCAAAAGGATGCAAAAGAGGTTTTAAAGCAGTGGAAAGACAAGAAAATACCAGATAATTTTAAATTAGTTATATTTAATGCAATCTTGAAGAAGTCCAGCTTAAAAGCAATACAGTTTGAAGAGGAATTTAATCTTCCCTTACATATACCTCTCCCTTCTATTAAACCCCAAGAGAAAAAATAGTTTTATTAATCTTGTTTAGTTCCTTTCTTGTAATTTACACTTAACTTTAAAAAAATGCTTTTCTTATAGAAAACATGTATATTTCAAAGGAAAAAAAAGAGAAAATATCAGAACAGATTCTGGCACACCTTTATTCTATTAATCCAAAGCCAGAATTTACTTCCCATATAGCCAGAGAAATGGCAAGAGATGAGGAATTTGTAAAAAATATCCTGTTGGATTTAAAAAAAAGGAAATTAGTAATTGAAATAAAGAAAAATCCAAAAGGGATAGATTATATTAAAAGAAGCAGATGGAAACTGAGTGAAGAAGTATATAATCACTATAAAAGCAAGCAAATTTAATTTATATTAATTATTTTAGACTATCTTAATCTTTTTATAGTATTTAGGTTTCAAAGAAGAATGGAACCAGTAAAAGAGGCTTTTTCTAAAGTAAAACAAGATATGGAAATTTTAAAAAAAGAGATGTTTTCTTTAAAAGAGAGTTTATCAGAAACCAGACAAAGTTTAATTGAATTGTGTGATTTATTTAAGCAATTTTTAAATCAAAACGAGGAAAAAAAAGAGTCTAAAGAGAACTTTGACACTCCAACACATAACCCTCAAGATAAGACAGTTCCAACACATATTCCAACACATCCAACACATTTTACAGGCTTAAAAGGTCAAAATTTAGGTATTTCCATAGGAAACGAAGGGGTTCCAACAGACAAACAGACAGACAAACAGACAGACCAACACATAGGCAAAAGTTCGTATAATCCCACTTTTCCTTATGAAGAAAACTCAATAAATAATGCAGTAAAAATATTAGACTCCCTGGATAATTTAAAAAAAGAAATTAGATTAAAATTTAAAAGATTAACAGATCAGGAGATGAGGGTTTTTTCAGCATTATACCAGGCTTGTGAAGAAGAAGGTTACGGAGATTATAAGGGACTCGCGCAAAAACTCAATTTAACAGAGAGCTCAATCAGGGATTATATAGGGAGAATAATAAAAAAAGGAATTCCCGTCGAGAAAACAAAAATAAATAATAAAACAATCCAGATAATTATCTCTCCAAATCTTAAGAAAATCGCATCTTTAAACACAATCTTGCAATTAAGAGAACTCTGATTACATTTATTTTGTTCACCGAATAACTTTTATCTCACACTTTTAGGGTTCTTTTCTCTTTTATTTTTTTCTTTTTACTAATGATTTTAGGCTAAAATTTGAAATTTCCCTATAAAATCCCTCACTTTATCCTTTTCTTTATTGTTTTTTTACATTTTTCCTTTATTTCTTTATTTTTTTTCTGAATTTTTGTTATTGCTAACTCTCACTTTCGACTTTTTTAGCATTTTTTCTTTGATTATATCAGGTATAAACACCCTCTTTTTACCATTTCTTTCAATAACCTCTTCTATTATGTCCTCACTTTTGGTTTTTATTGAATTAATCTGCCCTCTTATAGTGCTTCTCTCTTTTCCTAGCATAGCAGATAAATCTTCATACCCTAACTTCATGTCACTATTTAAAAGTATCCACAAGATAGCTCTTTCAGTTACTGAAAATTGGTCTAAATTTGGTGTTTGGACAGCTGTTTGGACAGCTGTTTGGACAGCATAAACACCTGTCTGTTTGTCAAACACCTGTCTGTTTGTTTTAAACAGGTGTTTGGGTTTAAGTTCATTCATGATTGAAAGCACATTTTTCACCCCCTCGAGTTCTTCTTTAATCGACGACAAATTGTCTTTTATAAGTTCAATATCCTTTTTTTGCATATTTTTTTCAGAATCCAGGTGCTTAATCCACCCTGTAACGGCAGATATGTCTTTTTTAACAAAATCAAAACCCTTTTTTGTATCGTCTTTTATCCTTTCAATCTCTTTTTTTCTGGAAAACCATCCAAACATACTAATAATTAAAAAACAGGATTTAAATACTTTTCTATTTTTCGAGGACAAAGATGGAAAATTCCCTCCTGAGAAACTCAAACAAAATTATAGAAATATGTGTCGAAGACCCTCAAATTCCTATGGAAAAAAGCCTGTTTGTCAAAAAAATTTAGGACAAACAGGCTGTTTGGACAGCCACAAACACCCCTTAAACACTAATCAACACCCAGACAAATCTGTTCAAACTCAATTAAACATGCAAAATCAAATTAGCATACAACAAACAGCCTGTTTAAACACCTGTTTGTTTGATTTATCGACGATATTAATTTGTTTAAAATAGTCTTTAAACACCTGTTTGGACAGCTGTTTTACTGCCTGTTTGTTAGTTTTTTATTAGTTTTTGTCTCTTTCCCAACACAAAATAAATAGAGTCCAACACAAAATCCAGCACAAAACTCAACACCTCACAGACCTTTAATGCCAAATCCAACACATTATTTAACATATTTCATTAAAACTAAAATTAATAACCTCCATAACTTACTTAACCTAAGTGAACAATATCCGGCTAAAATTTAATTAATGAATTTTTGCCCCAAAAAACAAGGTATATTTTGTTTAATATAAATGATTAAAAAGAGATTAATTTGTCTTTTATATGCCAAAATCAATTATTGAGTTAATGTTAGAGTGCAAAGGGGAAATTTCAGAATGCATAAAAATGAAATATTTTCAATCTAAATTAGATCCCTTAATGATTCTTTATAATCCTAATCTTGATGAGCCAGATAAGAGAAATAACTGTGAAGCATCTATTTTTGCTTTGAATCCTTTGGATAATCAGATTTATTTTGTTTCCTTGGATAAGGCCGCTTTATATCTAGAGATTTCCGAAGAACAGTTTAAACAAGTACAAGAAAAGTATAATAAAGGAATAATTAACAAACTTAACCTAAGTGAACAAATAAACTCAAGATTAAAGGGTTTTACTGAAGAGTATTCTGATTTTGGAATGCCTGGACAAGATGAAGAAGATGAGGGGCCCATTTATTAACAAATAAGGCAATCCAGGATATAAATCTTTAAATAACAAAAATCAATACTTTTTACAATGATAATCAAAAAATATGCATGTGCTTGTGGAGTATGTAGGAATTCTTTTGGTTTAGAATATTTTGGAACAAATTTAATTAATTTTCCCAAGACTCAATTCAGAGAAATGGACAAACTAAATTTTAAAACTCTTTATGTAGATTTTACAACTTATTCAAAGAATAGGCAAGAAGACGGTAAGATAAATGCTTCTGTTAGAATAGATGTTTCAAAGATACCAGATCTTATAAAGGATTTACAGGAAATCTATCAAGAGTCTCAACAGGTTCAAGAAGAACTCAAAAAACAAGGGAAGCTTGAGCAATTATCTCAAAATAACAAACCTAACCTAAGTGAACAAGAAATAAAATATATGGATAATTTAAAAAAAAGTATCCTCCCAGGCCAAGTTTCTCCATTATAATACCAAAAATACCCCAAAACCCACTAAAGCTTCGCACAAGGTATATTAACGGTAATTCGAACATATTGAATGTAAGAACGTCTTTATCTTTGAGTTATCACACACCTATTTATATTAATTAGGATTAATTTTTTGATGCTTAAAGTTTGTATTAATTGTGGACAAAAAAAAGAGCATCATGGAAAAGGTCTTTGTTATTTTTGTTATAAAAAATTATCCTGGAGACCAAAAAAAATAATTTGCAAACGTTGTAAGAGAGAAATGTTCTCTCATGCAAAGGGACTATGTCCTGGATGTTATAATTTTGTATTTCATTTAGACAAAGTAAAATCAGATAATTGCAAAAAGTGGTATAATATTGATAAAAAAATATACGATGAGATTACTAAAGAATGTGTCATCTGTGGATTTGATAAAGTAGTGGATTTACATCATTTAGATGAGAACAGAAAAAATAATTCTGAAGGTAATTTAATTGGACTTTGTCCAAATCATCATAAAATGCTTCATGATTTTCGATTTAGAAAAGAAATCAGAACAATTCTTTCTCAAAAAGGGATTAATCCCCCAGAGGATGTAAAGTTAGATTTTGTTCTAGAAAAGAAAGATTAAAAATTTACTTTTTTAACACTGTAATCCCAATCTGTAATTTCTCTTTTTTCAAATTGAACATCTTTATACAAAAAAAGTTTTCTTTCCCCTGCTTTTAAGTATTGGGTTATTTCTTCACTATATTCTTCTCCATGCTGGTCCCCAAAATCAAAGACAACTTTAAAATATCCACCCTTGGATTCTTTGTTAAGAACATAAACTTTGTACTCACTTACATAGTTTCCTAAAAATTCTTTGTCTTTTGTAGTTCTTGAATAATAAGAATAATCCCAATCATTTTGATTTTCTCTATCATGATAATAATAGCCCCTATTTTCATAATCTCTCCAATCATAATTTCTACCTTCATAATTCATTCTGTTATAATTCATCATATTATAATAGCCCCTATTTTCATAATCTCCCATGTTATGGTAAGAAACATAATTTTCTTTTTCATAATCATTCAAGTTATAGTAATAAGGATAATTATCCAGATAAGGAGTATTTTCATTTAAATAAACCACCTTTGCTGTAGGTTTTTCTTCAGGAGTATAGGTATTGTAAGAGTTAATTGTATAATAATTAGCATTTGTATCTTTTTTTTGAATTCTTGAATCATTTATTACATATATAGATATAATTAAAACAATTGCAATAAGAATTATTGCAAGTGCTAGTTCAAGAGCCCATCTTCTTCTTTCTTCCATATAAAATCTAGATTTCTCTATTTTTTAAAAATTGTTGTTCTGCAAAACACTTTAAATAATAGGCATTCTAATTTCTTTTATGAAAAATCCAAAAGTTGTTTTATTTTCTCTTCTTGCATTAGGATGTATTATTCTTGCATTTACAGTAAATTGGATGTTTTTAATAGGAGCAGTTATTATAATTTTTTTGAATCAAAGAGAATTAATGAAAAAGCACTAAGATATTTAAAGGAGTTCGTACAATTCTTTTTATGAAAAAAGAGGAAATTAAGGCAATTTTGTTTGATATTGGAGGGGTATTAGCTCTTCCAAAAAAACCTATAAAAAATAAAAAAGGAGATATAGTTTCAGGTGTTCATTCTTATGTTGCACAAAAATTGGGTATTTCAATAGACCAGTGGTTTGACTCTATTGATTCTGTTTATTCTAAATCAATTGAGGGAAAAATATCAGATAAAAAAGTTTTAGAAATAATCTCCGGAAACAATAAAACTTCTGCAGAAAAAATTGAGAAATTAATAGTAGAAGCCTATAAGCTAAAAATGAAACAGAATAAACAGTTATTAAACAAAGCATTTAAATTAAAAAAATTAGGATATAAAATCGCAGTTCTTTCAGATCAATGGCCATTGTCTAAAAGAGCACTTATTCCAGATAATTTATATAGAAATTTTAATAAATTAATTGTTTCCTGTGATGTAGGATTGAGGAAACCAAATCCCAAAATCTACAAGCTCTCTCTGAAAAAATTAAAAATGAAGCCCTCAGAAGTTCTTTTTATTGATAATCAAAGATGGAATATTAAACCAGCAAAAAAACTTGGAATAAAAACAATTTTATTCAAAAATAATCCTCAGTTATTCAAAGAGCCTAAATGGAGGAGGCTATTTGAAAAATGACCCCCGGGGAATTTCTTCAGAAACTTGAAGTAGAATTAAAAATATCCAAAAATTCAGATTATACCTTAAGAAATTATCTCGATTTTAATAAGAGAATCCTTGAATTTACTAAAAAAAATCCAGAAGAAATAACAGAAGAGGATATCAAGAGATATATTGCAAAAAATCTTTCAAAAAGTGCATCTTCTTCTATAATAGTTTTTCTTTCTGCAATAAAATATTCTTTTTTAAATATTTTAAAAAAAGATATAACAATAAATATTAAACGTCCAAAAAGGGAAAGAAGAATTCCAGAAGTTCTTACAAAAGAAGAAGTGAAAAAATTATTAAATGCATTAGATACAAGCAAATCAAAGTTAATGCTCTCTTTGATATATGCATG
Source organism: Candidatus Woesearchaeota archaeon (assembly GCA_964543665.1). Classification (GTDB taxonomy): domain Archaea; phylum Nanobdellota; class Nanobdellia; order Pacearchaeales; family GW2011-AR1; genus MWBV01. The sequence goes on from CAZIZL010000018.1 coordinate 6,776, forward strand.
TGGCCTTAGAGTTTCTGAATTAACTCATTTAAAAATTCTAGATCTAAAATTTGATGAGAAAATAGGTCATGTTCGTCAGGGAAAAGGAAAAAAAGACAGAATATTTAATATTCCCGATTTTTTATTTAATGATTTAAAAGAGCAATCTGAAAAACAAAAAGATAAAAAAGAGGAATATTTATTTACAGGAAATAAGGGAAAACTTACAGAGAGAAATCTTCAGAAAATTGTTCAAAAAGCATCAGTTAGGGCAGGAATAACTAAAAATGTCCATACACACACATTAAGACATTCTTTTGCAACACATCTTCTTGAAAATGGCGTAGATATAAGACATATACAAGTACTCCTTGGACACAGCTCAATTTCCACGACTGAATTGTATTCCCATGTATCAGCAGAAAGTATAAAAAAAATAAAATCTCCAATAGATAATCTGTAAAATGAAATGTGAAAAATGCAGTTATGATTCAGAAGAAAATATAAAGAAATTTGGAATTGTTCTATGCAGAGTTTGTGCTGTTTTTGCTCCAAATGAACCAGAAAAATTAGAGGATTATGTTCTTGTTAAGGCAGATGCAGACTCTCTAGAACCTTTCAGGAAATATGCAAAACTCAGAGGAGATTCTCAGAAATTAGGAATGATTAAAAAAGCATTAAAAGGCCAGCATGTTTCACGAGTGCCGTTTGGATATGAATGGGATTTAAGGCAAAAGATATTAATTCCTGCAAAAAACTCAAGGGAAATTGAGGAGATTTTTGAGGAATTTTTGCAGCCAGACAATAATCTCAGAAGACTTTCAGTTAAGCATAATTTTTCAGTCAATGGATTGAAAAAAATTCTCAGGAATTTTGCTTATGTTGGAAAAGTGAAATTTGACGGCCAGATTTCAGAAGGAAAACATCAGCCTCTTCTTTCAACAACTCTTTTTAATCATGTTCAGAATAAACTGGATAAAATTGAGAGAAAAAAATAATTATTTTCCTTTTTCTATTTCTTTTTTCAAATCCCTAAATGGAAAAGGTCTTTCCTCAGACAAGAAAGCTATATATTTAACAAAACAATAAAGCTGAATTAAATAAGTATTACACATCCTTAATAACTCTTTATTTCTCTTTTTTTCAACGAGTATTAAGATAAATTGTGCAATTACAAAGCATAATATGAAAAATCCCCAGACTTCAAGAATTATTCCTGATACAATAAAAATAGGTATTCTCATCCAAACTTCCTTTGTTTCCGGCTCTTTTGCTTTCTCTTTTTTCATTTTAATAATAAGGATAATCCATTAATAAATTTACCTGTAAGAAGTCTGTCTCTTAGCTCTTGCCTTAGAATCTCCTGGCTTGTATGCTTCTTTTCTTCTTATATCAGCCACTATTAAATTCCTGTCATATTCTAAAAATTCTTCTTCTAATTTTTCTGAATTTGAAAATTTAACAATTGCTCTTGCAAGAGCAAGTCTGGCAGCCTCAATCTGGCTTTTTTCTCCTCCACCATGAACAGAAATTGAAACATCAAAATTTATATTTCCCAGAACATTTTCAGCTATTTTTAGTGGTTCCTTTATTCTTAGAACATCAAATTTATGCAAATTTTCGTAATTTTTTTTATTTATTGTGATTTTGCCAGAGCCTTCATTAATTATGGCTTTTGCAACTGCAGTTTTTCTTTTTCCAGATGTGATTATTTTGTTCATTTGAAAACCTCCTCAGTTCTGATAAATTTTAATTTATTTTCTTTTTCAAAAGAAATTTTTTTTGAATCTTTATATTTCTCAGGGATCCCAATATAACATTTTATTCTCTTAAACGCCTCTCTTCCTCTTCCTTTTCTGTGATCAGGAAGCATACCCCTTATTGTTTTTTTAACAATTTTATCACTGGATTTTGAATATTTTGGTCCTTTTTGTCCGCTTCCGACTCTTTCTCTTTTTTCCTGAAATTCTTTTTCTATGCTCTTTTTGTTGCCGGTTATAATGGTTTGCTCGCAATTTAAGATAATTATTTCTTCTCCTTTAAGGGCATTTTTTGCAGCATAGCTGGCAAGCCTTCCAAGAGGAGTATTTTTTCCATCAATTATCATTTTAAAATTTTAATTCCTTTTGCTTCAGGATTTTTATTTATTTCTTCTAATATATCAGAAACTTCGCATTTGGCGCTTAATAATTTTTCTTCTGCTTTTTTTGAAAAAGAAAAAGCAACAATTTTAATTTTTTTGTCAATTTCTCCCTGCGATAAGATTTTTCCAGGAACAATAATAGTCTCCCCTGCTTTTGAATTTTTGTTGATTTCATCCAGATTTACATTAATTCTTTTTCTTCTTGGTCCTGAAAGTATAGAGGCAACTTCAATCCATTTAGAATTTTTTTTAGCCGCAATAAGGGTTTCAACTAATTTAGAATTCGTCTTCTTTTTTAGTTGTTTTCCTATCAATGTTTTACTTTTCATCTTGTTTGTTAAATGAACTAACGAGAAAGAATTATCCTTTCCCGCTAACGCTAACGAATTAACTCGCAGGTTAAAATCTATATTCTAATTGATTTATAAATCTTTTTAAACAGCTTTTCTTTGGAATTTTCTTTTTTGTTTAAAGGGTTCTTTTTCAAACCCAATCTCTTTTTCCTGCCCATCCATTTCCTTTTCAGTATATTCATGAATCTCTTTTATGGGAATTGAAAACAATTCCTTTTCAGCATATTTGTGAATTTCTCTTACAAGAGCTGAAAATTCCCCTATTGTTAATTCCTTAATTTGATCTTCTGTGAGGAGGTTATAGATTATTTTACTGCTGGAATATTCATCAATAGCCAGTTTATCTTCTAAAGAAAGTTTATCTACTACTTGAAGATAACCATAATATGCTGAGAAATATATTTTTGGACCTTTATACATTGAATAGAAATTTTATCTTTATTCTTTATAAATCAATCTATTTTTTAGAGCAATACTCAGAGGAAAGAATTTAACAATAATTGCTTAATATTTAATAATCCTACACTAAAGAATTTGGAATATACTGTTCTGAATGAAAAGAATAACCTCTCTTTTTTAAGATTTCATCAATTTTTGTACTAAAGCCACGATATATTATTAACAAATCACATTCAGAGAGATTTTCTCCTTGTTCTTTCAAAACTCTTCCTAATGCACCCACTAAAGCTATTCTTTCTAATTTTAGAGGTTTATTTTTTAATAAAATATCTAATTCTTCCCCTATTTTTTTCTTAGGAAATTCAATATTTGCCAATTCCATCTTTAAAATAAGCTGTTTTTTATTTATATTAATTGTGGTAATATAAAATGGATGCAGGAGAGAGGATTCGAACCTCCGAACTCA
>CAZIZL010000019.1:0-5534 GCA_964543665.1 Candidatus Woesearchaeota archaeon
CTGTATTTGTTTACTTAATCTTATTCCTTTTTTCTGATATTTAGATTTATTGCATACTTTGCAGGTATACATCATATTTGTTTTTTTTGTTGTCTTTGATTTTCTCTTGTGTTTTGCTATTGCAGGTCTTGAATATCTTCCTTTATTTCCTATTCCCCTATTTAATCCCCTTTTCTGAACTCTTGATTTTGAACCTCTTGTTAAAGTTCCTCTTTTAGCTCCTGTTGAAACTAATTTTATTTTTTGCTCTGTTTTTTTCCTGCAATAAGGGCAGTATCTTTTTGTTGTTTTTGGAATTTTCATAAAGATGTTTATTTTGGTTGGTTTAAAAAGGTTTTTATAATATGGTCCCGCAGCTATATTATGAGCAGAGTAAAATTTAAGAAAGGAGAACAAAGAGAATTTATTAAAAAAGTTCTTGAGAAAATAAATTGCCCTTCTTTAAGGGAATTAATCAATAGGGGGATAAGCGTTAATTATTCTACTTTAAAGAATTATTTTAGTGAAGATAAGACAATCCCTGAAGGATTATTTAATGAATTAATTGAATTGGGGGGATTGAATAAAAAGGATTTTTATTTTGAGATAATTGAAGAACATTGGGGGCAGGTTAAGGGAGGAAAAAAAAGCAGGAGAGGATAATAAAATAAATATAAATATTTAAATAATCCTGCGATTAAGTATATACATGGCAAAAAATCTAGAGAAAGAAAGTTCTGATAAATTTATTAATGTAAATCTTAGATTAAATAAATCAACTATTAATATGGTTGATAGATGGTACCCTGTTTTAAAGAATAAGGGTATGGTTGAGAACAAAACCCAGACTCTTACTTCTCTTGCTATTCTTGGAGAATTAATCTTAGAGAATTATAAACTTGGCAAAGCTATATATGTTGGAGAGGATATGAAAAATCTTCAAAAATTAAATGTTGTAGATAAATACAATAATCCTGTAATTTTTTGATTTTTATTTAGTTATTTTATCTTAAAATCAATTAAACTTTGAACAAAATCTATTTGTACTAGAAGGACAATTATGCTTGAGACATGAAAATGGTCCCACCAGGAATCGAACCTGGATTTCATCCATTTTGATGTTTGCATCAACTCTCTTAAAGGAAGTTGATTGTTAAAAAATCTAAGATTTTTACAACGTCAAGGATGTATCTTAGCCATTGGATTATGGGACCCAATTTATATGTTATTATTCAGAAATATTTAAATATAGCCCTCTTTTAATTTACGATATGGTAAGAGGAAGAGGAAGTGGATTGCTTTTTTTGATATATTTACTTTTAGGGTTATACTTTCTTAATTATGGATTAAACTTTATTAAAATTCCAGAAACATTCTCTCCAATTGGAAAATGGATTGTTTTTATTGGGGGAATTTTATTGATTTTTGCAGGAATAAAATCTCTTACAATGAGAAGATACTATTATTAATTTACTCTAATTCTCAATAAAGTTTATATATGTAAATTCTTTATTTCTTTTATGGGGTTAAAAAGAGGAAATCGTAAAGCTCAAGTTACAATTTTTATCATAATCGCTGTTCTTATTATTGCAATAGCTGCTCTTTTTTTTGCATTTAAAGATGAGTTAATTGGAGAGAGAATTTCAGGAGATTTTGCACCAGTTTACAATTCTTTTACTTCCTGTTTAGAAGAAGATATGCAAACAGGGGTTTATCTTTTGGAAAGTCAGGGGGGATATGTTTATCTCCCGGATTTTGAATCTGGTTCAAGTTATATGCCTTTTTCTTCTCAATTAAATTTTTTAGGAAATAGGATTCCCTATTGGTATTATGTTTCTGGAAATAATATTCAGAAGGAGCAGGTTCCGTCAAAATCAGAGATGGAATCTTCTCTGGAGAAATTTATAGAAAGCAAAATAAGTAAATGTGTTTTTGAGGATTATTATGAAGAGGGGATTGAAATTAATCTTGGAGAGCCAAATGCAAAAATAGATATTCAGAATAACAAAGTTTTATTGACTCTTGATATGGATTTTGAGATAATAAAAGGAGATGAGAGCACTTTTGTTGATTCTCATAAAATTTCTTTTGATTCTGATTTAGGCTCTCTTTATGAATCTGCATTAAAGGTGTATGATAAAGAGCAGGATACTTTATTCTTGGAAAATTATTCTATTGATACCTTAAGATTATATGCTCCTGTAGATGGAGTTGAATTAACCTGCTCCCCTAAATTATGGGAGGCAAATGGAGTTTTCAATGAGCTTCAGGAGGCAATTGAAGCAAATACTTTAGCATTAAAAAATAAAGGAAAGAGTGATGATTATTTTGCATTGAATCTTCCTATTGAAGAAGAGGTAAGATTTTTGAATTCAAAAGAATGGCCGAATAGTTTTGAAGTTCTTCCTTCTGAAGGGAATTTTTTAATTGCAAATCCAGTTGGAAATCAGGCAGGAATGGGGATTTTAGGATTTTGTTATGTTCCTTATCATTTTGTTTATAATATAAAATATCCTGTTTTAGTCCAGATTTACAATGGAAAAGAGATTTTTCAGTTTCCACTTGCAGTTGTTGTTTTAGGAAATCAGCCAAGAAATCCCTTGAGTGGTTCTGCTCTTGGAGCTGATCTTCCTGAATTATGCGATTATAAAACTACATTAGTGAGTGTAACCTTATATGATAATGACATGGAAAAAATAAATGGAAATGTTTCATATGAATGTTTTGGAACAACCTGCTATATTGGAGAATCAGAAGGAGGGGTTCTTTATGAAAAATTCCCTCAGTGTGTTAATGGATTTATTACTGTAAAATCAGAGGGATACAAAGATGGAAAAATAATGCACTCAACAACAACTTCTGGAAGCAGCATTAATATACTCTTAAATAAAGAATATGAAAAGATAATTAATCTGAAGATAGACGGGAAAGCCTATAATGGGGAGGGGATTATTAATTTTATTTCAGATGAGGTTTCAAGGACAATTGTTTATCCTGATGAGAAAAAAGTTAAATTAAGTGAAGGAGATTATGAGATTTCAGTTTATGTTTATGAAAATTCTTCCTTAAATTTAGGGTCTAGCACAACAGAGCAGTGCATTGATGTTCCTAGAACAGGAATTGGGGGATTATTAGGATTAACAGAGAAGCAATGCTTTAATGTTGAATATCCTGCACAATTAATTTCAAATGCATTGGCAGGAGGAGGGGTTCAGGAATATTCTATTTCAGAAAGTGAATTAGAGAATTCTGGTTTAATTGAGATTTATGCAGAGAGTCTTCCTTCTCCAAATTCTTTGGAACAACTACAAGAGAATTATGTTTTATTTGAAAGTAAACAATTAGGAATTAATTTTAGATGATAAAAAAGAAATTATTTATTGGAATGTTTTTTATAATTGGAATTTTATTCTTAATTTCTTTTAGTTCTGCATATATAAGGACAGTTACAAGCGGAGCTCAATATGCAAATGCAGCAGGCATTGGAGCATTTGGAACAACCAATAGTTTAAGTTTTGATAAATCAATGTGCGAGCAGGGTGGAAAAGACTTGCTTGTTCAGATAGTTCCTTTTGGATGTGTTCCTTCTGTTGTAAGAAGTGATTTATTAGAAGAACAGGATGTCCAGGTTTATTGCCAGTTAGGTGCAACACAGATTAATCCTCTTATAGACATAGAAGCAATTGATTATATGAGTATTAATGGAGATTATTCAAAAGAAGTCAGGGGTGTTGGATATTTTCCTTCTCAGGCTGCATTAGGAGTATGGGGGGAGGAGACACTAACTTCTCCTATTTTAAGCAATTTAGGTTATGTTGTTGTTACACTGAAAGAGCAGGCAAATGAATCTGCAATGCCAGAATATGTTGAAGGTAATTTAACTGCAAAAATAAGATATGATATACAAAGTGCATTTGGGGTGGGGGATGTTAATTTTTATCTTCCTGTTTTAAATGAGGAGGAATGGAATGAGAAATATGTTCAATATAGTTTCTGGCAGGGAAGAGGTTATTTAAGAGCACTGGATGTTGATGAGCAAGGAGCACAGATTGCAATTTATGCAGATGATTCAGTTGTTACATCAGGAGCATTTTCAAGAAATGGCAAGACTTACAGCAAAACTACTTATTCAAATTTTTATTTAAATGAAGGAGAAACTTCAGGTGAACTTTATCTTCCCGGATTTAGTCCTTGTCTTGCAACATTAAATGTAAAATTAAACAGTCTTGAAAATCCCGACACAAGAGTTAAATTAAAAGTTGGTTCAGATTATCTGGAAGTTGCAAAAGGAGAAAAATTCCTTGACAATAAATGCTGGGTTAAAGATATTAATAAAGAAGGATTATACCAGAGTGTAAAAGTTTACTGCAGGGATGATGATAAACCAGCAACAGTTACTATGGGTATTTCTCCTAGAGTTAAATTAAATATTGAGGGAAAAACAGGGGAATATGAAGTCGGAGATTGGTTATTCAAAACAGAAGATAAAGAAAAATCAGTTTATCTTGGATATGTTGGCTCTTATCAGGAGAGTGAGAATACAAAAGATTTGTATGTTTATCTGGTTGCTCTTCCCGAACATAAAGATAAATTAAGCTCAAGTGAATTGTCCTCTGTAAATGCCCATGCAAATTCTCTTAAGTCAGTAAAAACAGGTGCAGGAATTTATGATGCAATTATAACTGGAGTAAAAAGTGCATCTGGAGTGATTATTATGCAGACTGGGAAATTTTTAGTTAAGGGAGAGGATTTTTATTTTATATCTTATAAAAATCAGAATAGTGGCGTTGTGAGTGCTTCTGAAAAAGTAAAGGAAAAGCAAGTTTCATTAGATGGGTTTGGAGATGGGGAAGACAGGGGAATTTTAATAATTACAGAAGATGTTTATGAATTGGAAGAAGCCTCTGGAATGGCAAAGGATTATTCTATTTTAGAGAATGGTGAGGATACTAAATTGTTCCTAATGAAGAGTCTTGAAGGAGCTGTTGGAACACCAAATTTAAAATTAAATATTTATTCTGGGGGGGATGTAAAGGCAGTCGGAACTTTTTACGGGGAAGATTGTGAAAAACATGAAGAATGCTCCAAATATATTTTATCCTTAATAGATGTACGTCCAAAAGGTTATGAAGAATTTTTCAATGATTTAATTGGAGCAGAAATTGTTTTAAGTGAAAAGCAATTAACTGTAAAGAAAGCTGTATTTGATGATTCTTCTGATGTTGAATTTAATAAGTATTATGAAAATGCAATGAAGGATTTTGAAACAGTTAGTGTTAGTTTTCCAAAAGAAAAAGATTCTGATGCTTCAGAAGAAACTTATGGTGAAAGAGCATTGTATGAATCTATTTCACTTGCATCAAGCCTAAATAAGAAAAAAACAATGCTTGAATTATGCAGTGAATTCAAGGAGAAATATGAAAAATCAATTTTATTTGCAGATGTTCTGGATATTTGCGATAATGAATACCAAACTTCAAGTGATGACCTTTCTGATATGGAAGTTTCTGTAAATGGAGTTATAAACAAAATTTCTTTGGATAATTAATGGGCAA
>CAZIZL010000019.1:5544-10020 GCA_964543665.1 Candidatus Woesearchaeota archaeon
TTAAAGGAATTTAGGAACCAGGATTTGAGGAATATGGAATAGAATTATTTATCCAAGGCCCTAATGAGAAAACAAGAACTATAAATCTTGAAAAAAATAAAATTATTTCTTTAAATGAATTTAGAGATACCCCTGTGAATAAAACAGAATATATAAAACTCAGTTCTCTTGATGAGGATTCTGCAGAGGTATATATTTATATTGCGGGAGACAATGCTTGGGAAAGAGGCATGTCTCCGGATACAAAACATCTTGAATTAGACAATCCTTATGGATATAATAATTATGTTTTTACATTAAAGAAGATTAATCTTGAAAAATCTGCAAAAGTTTCTATAACTGGAAACGAGAATCTTCAATATACAGAAGCAGATTTTGGATTTAAAATAGGAATAGAAAAAAGAAGCATAGAATTAACACCAGAAAGAACAACCCAGAAAATAAAAGCATTAAATAATTCTATTGAAGACTGGCAAAAGGGGTCTGATGCTCTTGCAGGGGTTGTAAAAACTTGGAAAGGAGCATGTGTTGCAACAGGAGCAACTCTTACTTTAAAGAATTTAATAAGCAACATGGATGGGAAATCAATTGCAAGGCAAAAAGTTATGCAAGGAGCAGGGGGGTGGAATGATAAATGTGCTGGCATGGTTTCAGATGGAGAGTATGTTTCCTTGGATAAATGTTTCCTAGAAAATTCAGATGCAATAGATGCAGAAGTAAATGAAGTATATAAAAAAGTTCAGGCTCAAAATGAGGAGATAAAAGCTCTTGAAAAAAAATATACGAATGATAAAAAAGTATTAGGAAATAATCATGTAGATACAGATAAGTTCATGAACGAATATTCTTCTAAAGTTATTGGAGATTTAACTGATCCTAAGGTTCAATATGCTGTTAATTCTGTTGCAGATTCAGAAGGAGAGCAAATTGATTTTACTCAAATAACAAGTGTTCTTAGTTATGGAAGTTGGAGTGCTGGAAAATATAGTATTGATCAATTAAAAGAAATTCAATTATATGCAAATATTCTTGCAGAGGATTCTAGCAGTGTTCTTGCAAAAGAAAGATTGTATAATGTTTTAAGTGCTGTTGAAACAAATGCGCAGACATATGTTCTTCAAAGTTCTTTTGAGCAGAAAAGTGGTTTGGAAGGGAGCAGTAGTGTTAGGGATTTAGAAAAAGAAAAATCAGAAGAAATTCGGATATCAAATTTTGAAACTTTTTCAAGTTCCTCTTATTCAAAATCCCCTTATAGTTTTGGAATAGGAAAGACTATTGCTATGACTGCATATGTATATGCAATAAAAGACAAAAAAACAGGGGAGGAATATTTGTTTGTTTATGACAACGACGGAGTAGTTGACAGAACTTACAAAATTAATGAAGATAAATTAGAATTGTATAAAAATAACAAGGGAGAAGAGGTTAGAAATCCTTTTGAATTGTATTTCAAGAAAATTGATGAAAACTCCCTTAAGAACAAATATAAGAATCCACTTCTGAAATATTATGAAGAAGAGCCGAACAAAGGAAATCCTGCAATTGTTCCATTTGATACTAAAGAAGGATGGTATGCTGCAACAAAGCCTGTTACTGCTTCTGGTTCCAGTATTCAGGCATATGATGATTCTGGAGTTGTAAAAAGTTTCTGGCTATGCAATGTTGGAGAAGACAGATTAGAGGATTTTTTTAATTTAGCAAAAGATGATATTTGTGGACTTATGAATTTAGGAACAGGACAACCAACCAACCAATTTTCTGGATTAAGTGAGACAAAAGCTTCGACATTAGTAACTCAAGCTGTTAATGCAATTGAGACAGCACAAAGAGCATATGCAAATGGAATTTTAAGTGTAAGAATAAATGGAGAGACTTTAAAAGTCGGAGAACCTGCTGTTTCAACTCCTGCTATACAATGCACTGATTTTATGTCTCCTAAAGAATGCAATCTTTTATTTAATGTATGTGATCCTGTTGTTTGCCCAAGTTCAAGATGTGATTTAGGAGGAACTTATCCTGTTAAGGATGTTATTCAATCAGGAATAATAGGAAGTCTTGCCTTGTGCCTGCCTAATGCAAAAGAAGGGATTAAAGTTCCAATTTGCATATCTGGTGTTCAGGCTGGGATGGATGGCTGGATAAGTGTACAAAGTTCTTATAGAGATTGTCTTCAGCAAAATATGGATACAGGAGAGACAATTGGAATTTGTGATGAAGTTTATAGCATTTACATGTGTGATTTTTTCTGGAAACAAGCTCTTCCAATAGTTAAAATAGGAATTCCTAAACTTTTAAGTGCAATTTATAAACAAAATTCAAGAGGAGGGGGAGAATATTTAGGAGTAGCAGATGCATTAAACACAGCAAAGAATTCAGTAGATTATTTAAAGAGTTTTTATGCCACAAATTCCTGGAAAGCATTTAAACTTCGTTCAACAGAGGAAGTTGGAAGTGAAATCTGTAAAAATTTCCCTTCAATTGTTTATCCTGGAAGCGGAAGCTTATTAGATAGTTTAATAGAGCCTGATTCTCCTGTTCAGTTTACTGGTCATTTTGAAGAGAATGTTTATACTACAATAACTAATCCTCCTCTTTCACATTATAAAGTATTTTATCATATTTATGCTGGAAAAGATACAGGAGCTTATTATCAGGTTTTATTAAAACAAGGAACAGGAAGCTCATATTATCAGGATACTGTTCTTGACAGGCTTGCTGGTTCGGGATATGTCCCTCCAGGAAGATATACAAGCAATACAACAGATTTTACTGCTCCATCTGGGTACAAACAATTATGCATTGTTGTTAATGGACAGGAAGAATGCGGATTTGAATCTGTTTCAACTTCTTTTGCAGTTAATTATATGAGTGATTTATATATTAAAGAGCAGGCAACAACAGAAGTTAAGACAGAAGCAGAATGTATTTCAGGAAGTGCAAGTTTGTATAGTTTATTAAATCCAAATATACAGAGTGCTGCTGAGGAGATTTTGGATCCTGCAATTTATGAAAATGGAATTATAAGGGTATGTTCTACTGCAAATCCTGGATTAGGAACAGATTCTTATGCTGGGACAGAAGATGCAAGATGGGTTTCTGTTGGATATTGCGGAGATAATAATGTAAAATGCTGGCTTGACAGAGATAAAGTAAAAGAAATTGTTAAATCACTTGATGTTGAAAATTCTATAATGGGTGAAACTTCAGAAGATTATTTGAATACTTTATTTGAAAGTGGAAATTATCTTACAACAGAAGAATTCAAATCAAAGATAAAAGAAATAAAGGAAAAAGAAGGCACAATACTTGAAAAAGTAAATGAAATAGGCAGTATGTTTGATAAAGTCTTTTTTAGTAATCAAAAAGCTCAATTGTTTTTAATAAGAGGGGGATTTTATTCTCAGTTAGCAATTCAGGGATATAATGAAATAATGCTTGAGAAGAAAAGACTTGAAGAACAGCAAAGAGCATTAGAAGAACAAGAAGAAGGAGCAAGTTCCTGCAGGGATTTCTGTGGATTAGATGGAAATATTTATGAAGGTGTTGCAGATCCTGAAACAGGAGCGTGTGGAAGAAGCACTCTTCTTAAAAAAGAATGTAAAGAAGGATGCAGTGAAGTTTATGGAATGTGCAATGAAGATTCTTCTATTGTAGTTTCAGGAGAAGATGTTTGTAAACTTCTTGAAGTTCCTTCTGAAATACAGAAAATAACAAGTGCTTCTGAAAAAGTCTTGAGGGCAGCCAGATTGCTTGATGGGACAATTGTTCCTGGAGAAAATAATGCCCATTGCTTTAGTGCTGTCCAGTATGTTTATGAATTTGCAGGAGTTGGAATGAGCTGTGTTTATTCAGATGAGAAAGGAAAACAATATCTTATTGATGGAAAAACAATAACAATCGGAAAAGATACTAAGAATGGAGGAATAATTTATCAAGTTGCTACAAATCCAGAAAAAAGCTGTTCATTAAATAAACAATTTTCAATTGTGAGTTATTCTCAAAAATTAAATAATATTGAGCCAGGAGATTTATTATCTATTGTTTATGATGAGGATGATGGGCATAATGTTATATTCATAGAATGGAAAGATAAGGTAAAAGGATTAGCAAAAGTATTTGACTGGAATGCAAAGGTTATTTATGAAGGAGCAAAAAGCAGTGGGCAAGAATGTACATCTGAAAACTTTTATTCTTCATCTAAAAAATATTGCAAGGTTTATCAGTATACTGAGAAATATATTCTTTTAGATAATAAAAATTCAGTTTATATGTATTGGAAACCTTATGTTCCAAGTTCAAGTTCTGAAATTGGAAAAGAAAGTCCTTGGGGGTATTTCAATCCAGAGGAGCCTGAGGAAGAAACAGAAACAGAAGTTGATTTAAGCGGATTGAGTAGTGAACAGAAAAAAGTTTATTCTTCTGCAAGCGAATGTTCTGATTGCAGGGGAGGAAATATCTTTAGTGTAATTTTCAATG
>CAZIZL010000020.1:0-613 GCA_964543665.1 Candidatus Woesearchaeota archaeon
CATCGCTCGGGGGATTGGAAGGTCGAAGTGGAAGAATGGGAAGGAGAGTATGATAAAATCGTCCAAGCTTGGCCGATTTAGGGGAAGGAGATTATAGACTAAAATGAAAATCGTGGACAAAAAGGAAAATCAAATCACAATTGAGGCAAAGATAGAAGACAGCCTCGCGAATGCAATAAGAAGATATGTGAATCACATCCCTGTTTTGGCGGTTGACGAAGTTCACATCTCAAAAAATGATTCTCCGTTGTATGATGAAACAGTTGCGCACAGATTGGGATTAATCCCTTTAAAACAAAATTCAAAAAAAGAGGGGAAAATGAAACTTAGTGTGGAGGAAGAAGGGTTTGTTTATTCCAAATCCCTAAAAGGGGATTTTGAAGTTGTTTATGATAAAATACCAATTACATTATTAAGCAAAGGACAGGAAATTGAACTTGTTGCTTTTGCAAAATCAGGAAAAGGAAAAGAACATGCAAAATTCTCTCCTGGAATAATAAGTTACAGACAGGTGATGGAAATACTTTTAGATAAAGATGTTGCTGAAAAAGTGAAAGCAACTATTCCAAATCTGGAAATAAAAAATAAAGCAGACAAAGCAGCAATAATAGAT
>CAZIZL010000020.1:623-5076 GCA_964543665.1 Candidatus Woesearchaeota archaeon
TGTGAAGGAATTAGCGAGAAAAAAGGCAAGAAAATAGAGGTAAAACCAACTAAAGAAATAGTTTTCTCTGTTGAATCTTTTGGGCAGATTCCTGCAAAAGATATTTTTGTGAAGTCAATAGAAGCTTTGAAAAAAGATCTGGATGAAATTGCAAAAAAAATAAGCAAATAAATATTTCTTAAAAGGGATTTTTAATAATTGGAAAGTTGTGAGAGAAGATGATTAGAGGAGTAAATTGAGGATATTATAATAGCTGAATATTACTAATAAGATTATTACATTAACTTATACAAAAAGAGCGGATAATTCTTGGAAATTTTGCAAAAAAATATTCTTTAAACAAATTGTGGTCAAAAATTTTGCAAAAAAAATATCCTCAAACAATTCAATTAAGAATGAATAAGGATATTTTTTGGATGTGTTAATTTTTAAATTTCTATTTAGTGATTTCTCATATAAATATTAACAATCCTCATTGCTTCTAATTTTGGGTAAGATTTAAATCCTGTTTGATTGCCAAATTCATCAATACAATAACTGATAATTCCTCCTGCTTCCCCTTTTGATACCCAAAACCTGCCGTCTACATCTTCCGCTATCATTAATTGAACATTCCCTTTGACATAAATTTTATAGATATTACCTCCTTCTTCTTTTGGTTTGACCTCATGCCATCTATCAGAAATCTCTGGCTCGCCTTGATTTTCGGAAGAGGGCTCATTATCTACGGAGTTATTAATATGAGTATTACTTTCTTGGTTATTTTCATATCTTCCATCTCGATGGACTTCATTTAATAAAATATTATACTCAAATAATCCTGGACCTACATAATAAAAATTTTTATCTTTCCATATATCATATTCTCTATTGCTAATATCAAAAACAATTTTTGAATCCGAAGGGATGCAATTTCCGCTAGTCCAATCCAAATATTGCTGACCGCATTTTTCATCTGGAATGACCAGCTCATTTTCATGTTCATTGTTTTTAAAATCTGAGCGAGAGAATTCAGTTTCCCAATACTGATAATTTGGAGCAGTTATTTTTATTTTCCCAAAACTAGGAATATAACGTGTGTCTTTAACAATTACTACCCCTACACCATTCCTATCAGTAGTTATTGAAAATATTTTTCTTATATTTTCAAACATTTCAATCCTAACATTTCTCGCAGGAAGATTTGTTTGTTGATCCAAAACCTCAAACTTAAGGATCCAAAAATAACCAAAATCACCCAAAATAGCATAATTGTTTTGGGCATTTAGTAGATTACAATTCACAAAAAAGATCAATAAAATTAAAAAAATCATTTTTGTTTTCATGGTTTTAAAAATTTAAAGGATTAATACTAAAAATAAATTTGAATACAATGAATAAATCTTTTCCACGAATTTGTTTAAGGACCTCCAATCTTGGATTTTGAAGCTTCCCAAGTTCCTCCAACAACAGCTCCTGTAACAGAAGAGATTCTGGTGTATATTCTTCAACTTTATCAAAAGAAGAATTTAATGTCCCAGAAAAAGTAAAAATTAAATCAGAGATACTAAATCCAAGCATTACTTTCTGGTCAATTCTTATACTTGTTGATGAAAGAGTATAAGGACCATTTCCATTTGAAAATAGAATGTCTCCTTCGATTATTATTTCTTCAATTTGTTTTAAATGAAAAACAAATCCATACCATTTTCCTGATAAAGATAATCTCCCTGACCAATCTCCTGTTAATAATCCATAAACTTCAATTTCCTGTGAAATCTCTTGAATTCCATTTTCATTAATTGCTTTAAGGACAACCTGATAAATCCCAGATTTATTGTAAGTGTGTTTGGGATTGGTTTCTCTTGAAATTGTTCCATCGCCGAAAGACCACCAGAAAAAACCTGTATTTTCTGAACAGTTTTCAAACTCTATTGAATCTCCAACAATGAACACGCCTATTTCATCAATTGATTTTGAATGAAAGTTAAAGCACAAGACTGGAAAAGATTTCTCTTTATTGCATTCTGCAAAAAGAAAAACCAAAATGAATATGACAATTAAATTTTTCATAATAGCAAAAATTTAAAGATTAATACTAAAAGATAATTTTGATAATATGTTATTTTGCTACAATGAGCCGAGTATTGTTTTCAAAAGAAAAAAAGAAACTCCTAAAGTGAAAAAGTAAATTAGGAGTTTCAGATCGGTAATTAATTCTTAACCTTTTTATGGGTTCCATTAGGCAGATACAGGTGGAGAGTCCCATTTTTCTCTTTAATACACAAATCATAAACTGCCTGAAGGGTAAATACTGCATCTGGTTCTTTGCATGTAAAATCGAAAATATTATTTGCTGGACTAACCTGAAGCTGCCAAACCTCTTTCCAGGGTTTCCCTTCTGAATTCTTGTTATCAGCTGCTTTGTAAATCAGATCAAGTAAATAATGCTCAGCGAGGGATTGAGCTTCTTTACCAGATAATTTGGTTTTAGTCTGTTCTACATAAAACACAGACTCAGTAACTCCCTGAAAATTTACAACACCGGTTCCGTCTTCTGTGTATAGTTTTCCTTCTTTATTGATACAGTAAACCTCTTTTTCTAATATGCCTGTATAAATTTTTCCATCCTTCATAAAGGCAAAGGGTATATTGGGATTAATTTTAACAAGAGAAAACTCCCCTTGGGACAATCCCATTTCATTGATTTTCTGCATGAAAAAATCCGTGGCAGGAGGATAAAACGAGAGTGAACTTACGGCTTCAATAAATTCTTTTTGCGGATCGACTTCAGTCTCTTTCTTGCAACCGGCCAAAATAAGCAACAATGCCCAAATGGCAAATGAGAACAAAATTTTTGTTTTCATAATGAATAAATTTAATTGTTAATAAATAGAACTATTTAAAAAATTAAAACCAATGTAAAAAAGTATTAAGCTATCTTATTAAAAAATAGCAGAGAAGGTTCTTATTTGGAAGAACCAGAGGATTTGAAATTGATGTAGAAAAACATAATTCCACAGAATACAATTCCAAGTATTGCGATAATCCCCAGGGTGCCAGCAATAAATTTCTTGAAAAGCAAAATCCCCAGAAAAATTAATGCCAAAATTAACCAATTTTTACTTCTTTTTGTCATGATAAAAAGATTTAAATTAAACAACAGAGCTAATTAAAATGAAATTGAAAATAATGAAATTAATTAAATGAGAAATTTCACCTCCTTTTTTAGAATTTTATTGTTACAAATTTTAATTGAATCCTTTATCAAAAGAATAACCCTGCTTTAATTGCGAAACCTCCAAAGTTAACATCAATGTCTGATGAAACCACATCTGAAACATTGAATTCCCAGAAGAAAAGAGAAATTTTCATCCCGCATTGTATTGAAAATTTTACTGCCTCTACCCCTACTTCGTCTTCATAATACTGCCCATTTAATTTTGCAGAAATTTTTTCATTAACATAAGCATAACCGATGCCTCCTCCTACATAGAAGAAGGATTTTTTAGTTGAATTTGCAGCATAATATCCGCAAAAAGTCAAAGAATGAATCTTCAATACAGCTTCTGCATTTTCGGCATTTCCTTCTGTATAAGGATCTCCGTTCATCCTTGAATAATCCCAAATACATTCCACTCCAAACCGTTTACCCCAATATCCAGAAGTAATTCCTATTGATGGCAAATATCCGTAAATCTCGGAAACATCTTCATTATAAGGAATAGTTACCCCCAAGTGTCCTTGGGTAATATAACCAAGAGGAACAGATTGAACATTTTCCTGCTGAGAAATAAGGGAAGTGGATTCTTGAGTCGGCAAGGGATTAATCTCCTGAACTTGTTCTTGAACAGGTTTTGTTGCTGGAACAGAACTAAAAGTCTCTCTTGTTCCGTCCTGATAAATAATCATAAAAACATTTGAAATCCGGATATTTCTGAGGGGTCCGCTTAGAGAATCAAAAAGGGTGTACTTAATAAACTCCTCTTGAATTTCAATCACTTTTGCTTCTATCTCGGTTTTATCATTTTTAATAATGATATCCTGAGAAAAAGCCAATCCAGTTGCAATAAATACAACGAAGCTAAATAAAACAATAAACTTTTTCATAATTTAAATTTATTTAAAAGATTAATACTAAAGTTAATTCGCGTGATCTGCTTTCCGGGATTTTTTCCTTTTATGCAATATTCTGCGAATATCCTTTTCTGAAAATTCCTGAACTTCCTCAATTGATTCTAAAATTTCTGCATCAATTATTTCCTGCTCAGGATATTCAAAAAAAGATCCTAATTTTCTTCCTACTTTATTCATATTAAATCCCCCTATATTAAAGGTTAAAAAAACCAAGCTTGTCTGCTGTAAAAAGCAAGAAGAAAACAAGGAATAAGAGAAATACAAGAAAAAATTCTTTTCTTCTGCTTTCAATTGAACCTTTAATGGATTTCTTTTTTATAAATCTTTTAACAGCAGG
>CAZIZL010000020.1:5086-9491 GCA_964543665.1 Candidatus Woesearchaeota archaeon
TTTTGTAAGGAATTATCCTGAAGAAAAGGAGAAATAGAGAAAGGATAATCATTAACAATAGGATTAGAGGAGAAAAAATCCCTCCAAGATAACCCATAATATACAAAATAGTGCTATAAATTATGGTATCCTCAATTTCATCCTGAATTTCCTCTTCAAATTCTTTATCTTCAAAATCTTTCCTATAAATGATTTTATAATAAATAGGAGGTAAAATCAAGGCTAATAAAAGAGGATTCACAACAATAAATACAAGTGCAAACCATCTAAACCACCTATCAAATCCAGGAACAATATCCCATATGAGCGAAAGGTCGGTATAGATTCCAAAAACTATTCCCAATATCAATAAAATAACAGCGATAATGGAAACATCTGCTCTAAGAATCCTGAACTTTTTTTTCATGATTTCCGAATATTAAAAATTTTGAAACTTTTTTTAAGAAAAAGAAAACTCCCAAAGTGAATAAGTAAATCAGGAGTTTTCAATTGACAGTCGTTGAAAGATTACAACTCAGTTAAGGTTGTCCAGAAGAAATCATCTGCATTAGGTACATAATTTCTCCAGTCGTACTCAGGAATTTCAAAATCACCAATTTTTTTCATCAGCAATCCCCATCTTACAATATCCCAATGCTCAATCTCAGATGAATGAACATTATAAACAAACTCCTGTTCATAAGTGGGAGTTTTATACCAGATGAAACCTTCTACTGGTTTTACCTCTTCCAATTTCACAAGTGTTGAGTCTCTATTTTCATGAACCAGGAATAATTGAACTTCCCATTTTTCTTTTGAGCCAATTTTAAAAGAGAGATAATTAAGTGCAGATGTTTTGAATTTAGGACACATAATCATACTTGGTCCCATCCAATAATCCCACAAAACCAGGGTACCATTTCCATTGGGTGCATTAATATGGTTTATTGAAAATGGAGTTCCAATAACATGCCAACCTAAATCCTTGTAATTCCAGCTACTTCCGGTATTACAATCTTCTCTGAATTGAGTAAGGATGTAGGTTTTTCCATCTTCACCGTCTTGCCCATTTTCTCCTGGCTCGCCTGGTTTTCCATCATGGCCATTGCAAATAGTGTCTGCATAAAAGAATTCACCATCAATATAGGCTTCTCTGACATGGCAGAATTCATTTAATGGAAAAGTTTGGGTTGTGAATTCAGGAACATAAGTATCTCCGTCTTCTCCATTGCAGATAGTATCTCTGAATAATTCCACTTCATTAACATAAACAATGCGGACTCTGCAGAGTTCATTCAAGGGGATTAAATCAGTTTTGAAAACTAAATCAGAGACATCAAAATCCTCACCATCTTCTCCATTACAAAGCACAGGCAGGACACCATCCAGAACACCATCAACATAGATTTCTGTTTTATAACCTCCATTGGGGCATTCTTCAAGAGTAGCAGGAATAGCGAGGTATGAAATCTTTTGCATTTTAACAAAAACATCCTCACTGCAAGCAGCAATAAAAATCACTGCTAAAACTGATAAAACTTTAATAATTGTTTTCATAATTTCAAAAATTAGATTAATTATTATTTTACGAATTGTTTTTTTGTTATTTATCCAAATACAATACGAATTTCAGAGTTGTTGGATCAACAATGAATTTACTTTCCATGTTCCAAAAATGGATGGTGCGACTGGCTTCAAATAAAGTGAATGCTGCAGATGCTCCTGAGAGTATCCTCAAACCAAGAATCCCATCACTCTTCCTCTGAGCTTTTGAATTATCTGCTCCATCTATGAATATTGGATTGCCTAATTGTTCACTATGGGCATAAAATAAAACAGAAGCTGTTGCAGAACCAAGCATTGTCCAAAAGGCATTCTTTGTCTTTTGTCTATAGGGATTAGGCAGGTATTCAATGTAAACATTGGAGTAATTAATTGAAGGGGGAGGATTCAGCAAAAATGATCTGAGCTGGATTTTTCTTTGCATCATAATAACAGTGCTGTCATCACGATATTGCTTATCCATACAAGCAACAATTGAATCTTCCAGCAAGTTATTTGTTTCAATAAGTAAAGCTGCTAGTCCCTCATTTGCTTTTGTACAATCTTCAAGCATAATTATAGCTGAAGAATCAACAGGAGCAGAAACAGGAACTTCAACTTTGTAAGGAACTAAAATTCTTTTGTCCTCAAGAAATAAGTTTGCTGGCCTTTTGTCATTCATGTTTACAAGAATTGCCATTGCATACTTCCCTGATTTTTTGTTAACCATCGTATCCTTAACAACAAGAACTGCTTTGTTGTTTAACAAATTTAATACTCTATTGCTAAGGTAATCGATTTGTGCCTTTTTATTCTGATTATCTTTTTCAGATAATTTCAGTTCATTACAAGTCCTAAGCAGTAATATAACAAGAACAATTATAACTGCAATCCAAAAGGATCTTTCCCATCTCATTCTTTTTTTGAGTGAAGAATTTTCCTTTATCAGCATGAAATTCTTTTTACGAAGACTTTCACTGCTCATTTCTGAATTTTCAACATTTTCTTTCATGGCTTTAAAAAATTAGTGATTAATATTATTGTTAATTGTTTTTTCTTTTTAGAAATAAAAATTGTTTTGATAATGAAATATATTGTTCTGCCTAATGCAGAGGATTGTTTTCAAAAGGAAAAATCCTCCTTTGTTTATACTCTCAGAGGATTTTTGTTAAAATGAAAAAAGAGTGAATGCAAAAATGGGTTAGAAAAATTAATTTTGTTTTAAGTCTAATTCAGCCGAGTGTTGTAGGCATTTTGATTTAACAAATTCTTCTGATAAAACAGGTTTTAATTCAATTAACCTTTTGAGGGCTAATTTAAAGAGAGACTGATGGCGGTAATAAAGTTCATCCATTAAAGACTCGAGAATATGCTGCTCTTTTAACATCATAATTCCAATAATGCACGCACTTAAGTCATATTCAGTTTCTCTGAGGAATTCCAAAATCTCTGAGTCTGATTCCATTGGTTCAATAATCCCAATTGCTGATTTTAAATTCATAAATTTAAGATATTAATAATAAATGATTACTTGAAAATTGTTAATGTGATTTGGTTGGAATGGTTACCATTTGTGTTTGTGCTGTGTTTTTCTTTTCATTTCTTGGAAAATTTTCCTTTGCTTTCTTGATAACTTAGATACAAACCTGGATGGAATCTGACTCTGATAATCTGAGTCCTCACTTAAAGATCTCTCTTGCTTTGTCATAGTGCTTAAAAATTTAAAGGTTAAAAATAAATTGAGAATTATATAATTAAGTTAATATTTCATTAATTTTAGAACATCTTTTAAGATCTCTCAGGATATTTTACCATACCATATTCTCGCTTGGTAGAAATCATGCAACCTGGTTCAGTAAAACATCTGTCTATGATTGAATTTTGTCTTATCCTGCACCTATCTGCAATAAAAACTCCTTTTTCAATATGAACATGATGCCCAATTCGGACATTTTTCCCAATAATAATCGGAGAACTAAGGAATTTACCTCCCATAAAAGAGCTTTCATGAAAATCAGAATCTAAAAAATGACATCCCCATCCTATCTCGGTTCCTTCTCCAATAATGGTTTTATCTGCACATACAATCATTGTAAAAGAGTTTATAACAACTCCATCTTCTAATTCAAGTATCCCTTTCTCATCAACATCTATTATCACACCCCTGGAGATACTTACCCTTCCATTTATTTTTAAAGTCCCTCTTACATTGATTAAAGTCTCATCGCTTTTTTTTAAAATTCCCCTATAACGAGTTCCTATCTCTAAGCGCGAACCTGAAGCCATTTCTATCTTCTTGATTCCATTAATTGTTGTCTTTTGATGTACAATGATCTCTTTCCTAAAGCGAACATAGTAGTACAAATATCTCAAGAGGACAATAACTAGGTTACATCCTGCTTTTCTTAAATCAGGAATTTTTTTCCAAAATTTCTGAATCTTATTCTTTGTTTTCATAGCTTTGAGTTATTAAATTGTTAATATTATTAATTGTTTTTGATTCAATTTTATGTTGTTTGTTAATGTTGGTATTTTGTATGGTGTGTTTTGTTGTTTTGTTTTGTGATTATTTTTTACTTTTATTGTGTTATTTTGTGTTTTATTTGATATTTGAGTGTTTGTATTTTATACAGGGTATTTCGAACGTATTTTATGTTATTTCAGGGTATTCCAGAAGTAAAATTATATTGTTATTACTACTATTAGTAATTAGAATTGTTTTGTTCTTAAGATCTCTAAGCTTGTGTGCTTATGTGCGAGATTCTTCTTTTATTCACTAAGTTTAAATCAACTTTATGAAATGAAGTTCAATGTTTGTTTACTAATCTGTTTTGAGCTTGTATTGTTACGTTGTATTTTGGGTATACTTTGTAATCTACTTGCT
>CAZIZL010000021.1:0-3814 GCA_964543665.1 Candidatus Woesearchaeota archaeon
AAATTGAATAACTAGCCGTAGCTGTGTTGTTTTTTAGGATTCATGCAACACAGCTGGTTTTAAAATCTATTTATAAAAGAGAATCAAAACTAATTTAAGGCAAATATTAAAAAGAGATTTATCTTTTATTATTTATGAAAGAAAAGTCTGAGGTTGTTTTCATATGACAATGTGTTTACAATTTCAATCAAGGTGTAGGAAGAAATTGCCCCTCAGTGCAGAGTGGAAAATGCAATTTCGTCGAGGTGTTTGGAAATCGCCCCTCAGTGCAGAGTGGAAAATCGAAAAAAACCTGGAGGTTGTTTTCAATGCCTTATGATATAATAGTTGGGAGAAATACTTCTGACAAAAAAGATTTTGAAAACAGAGGGCTCTCTTATATTGGAAAAGGATATGTAAAAATGGGGCAATATACCTCTTTAAGCAATAAGATATTTATGGATATAGTGAGAAGTCATGTGGTTTTAGTGAGCGGAAAACGCGGTTCGGGAAAATGTCTTCACGAAGATACTTTAATAACATTGGGAGATGGCTCTCAAATGCCTATAAAAGAATTGGAGAAAAATAGGGAATATGTATTCTCTTTAAATAATAATTTAAAAATTGAAAAAACTGAAAAATCCGAGTTTTTTTCAAGAGAAGTAAATAGATTATTAAAAATAAGATTAAGAAGTGGAAAAGAAATTAAACTTACTCCAGAACATCCTCTTTTAACAATTAAAGGATGGAAACCTGTTCAAGAATTAACAATCGGTAGTAGAATTGCCACTCCAAAAATTATTCCTGCATTTGGAGATAAAGAAATGTCAGAACATGAAATAAAACTTCTTTCATACCTGATTGCTGAAGGACATACCAAAAAAATTGTCCTTTTTTCAAATTCGGATAATAAGATAGTTGAAGATTTCAAAGAATCTCTAAAAAAATTTGATAACTCTTTAGAATTAATAAAAGAAAAAGAAAATCATTATAGAATCTCTTTTCCTAAGTGGATTAACAAAGTTTTAAATCATAATAAAGAAAGAAATGAAAAAGGACAATTCCTTAAAGGGAATAAAAATTCTTATGAAAAAAGAAGCATAAGAAAGTTAATAGAAAGAGAAGAGATATTTGGATTACTTTCTACTCAAAAATTCTTATCTAAAAATATAATGCGATTAAGAAAAAATAATTTATCCTTATTTTTAAACAGATTATTTAGCTGTGACGGGAGCATATACAAAAAGAAATCAAATACAGGATATACCTGGCAAATCTCATATTCTTCTTCCTCAGAAAAGATGATAAAACAAATTCAGAGTTTATTATTAAGATTTGAAATATTATCAAGATTAAGGAATAAAGTAATGAGATACAATAATAAAGAATTCAAAGCTTATGAGCTAATATTAAATGCAGAAAATGTCTTAAAGTTTATAGAAGAAATTGGGTTTTTTGGAGAAAAAGAAAAAAGAATAGAAGAAGCAAAACAGCACATAAATTCAGTTAAAAGAAACTCAAATGTGGATACCATACCAAAAGAAATTTGGAAAATGCATGGTCCATTAGAATGGTCAAAGATAGGAGAAAAATTTGGATATAAATATCCAAAAGCAATGAGAGAGAGGATGAATTATTCTCCAACAAGACAGGTATTAATGCAGGTTTCACAAATAGCAGATAATAACCCCTTGCAATTACTTGCAACCTCAGATATTTTCTGGGATGAGATAATTTCAATGGAGATTTTAGAGGGAAATTTCAAGGTGTATGATATTTGTGTTCCTAAAAAGCACAATTTCATAGCCAATGATATAATAGTTCATAATTCCTATACATTGGGAGTTATTGCAGAAGAGCTTTCAAATCTTCCAAAAGAAGTTTCCCAGAATATTGCCTCTCTTATTTTTGATACAATGGGTATTTACTGGACAATGAAGTTTCCAAATGAAAAAGACAAGGAATTGCTGCAAGAATGGGATTTAAAACCAAAAAGCCTGAAAACAAAGATATTTGTTCCATTCGGGCATTATGACAAATATGTTCAAAAAGGAATTCCAATTGACGAGAGATTTGCATTAGATATTGCAGAAATGACTGCTGAAGACTGGGTTTTGACTTTTGGCTTGGATATAATAAATCCTGTTTCTGTTTTAATAGAAAGGGTGATTACAAAAATAAAAGAAAGAAAAAATTATGAAATAGAAGACATATTAAATGAAATTGAAAAAGACAATAAAACTGACAGGGAAATAAAAAATGCTGCAGCAGGTTTGTTTGAAGCAGCAGATACCTGGGGAATTTTTTCAAAAAAAGGAATAGAACCAACAAGAATAGCAAATCTGATAACAGCAGAAACAACAACTGTCCTTGATTTAAGTGTATATAATTCAGTTGGAAGTTTTAATGTAAGAGCTCTTGTAATAAGTCTTGTTTCAAGAAAATTATTCAATCAAAGAATGGATTCAAGAAAAAAAGAAGAAATAGAATCTATTTCAAAAGGGCTTAGTTTTTCCGCATTTTCAGAAAAAAAAGAAACTCCTCTTGTATGGATTTTTATTGATGAAGCCCATGAATTCCTTCCCCTTGAAGGGAAAACAATTGCAACAGATGCATTAATACAATTATTAAGGGAAGGGAGACAGCCTGGAATATCTCTTGTTCTTGCAACACAGCAGCCAGGACAGATTCATAAAGATGTTATGACTCAGTCAGACTTGGTAATCTCTCACAGAGTTACTTCTGCTCCTGATTTAGAGGCTCTTAACAGAATAATGCAGAGTTATTTGCTTGAAAGCATAAAACAATACATGGAAGACCTTCCTTCATTAAGGGGTTCTGCAATAGTCCTTGATGATAATTCAGAAAGAATCTATCCAGTAAAAATTCGTCCAAGATTTACCTGGCATGGTGGAGAAGCTCCAACTTCAATAAAGCCAGAGAAAAGATTATAAATATCTTATTTGAAAGAAATTACATGGCAATTTATGGAACATCAGAACAATGTGAAGAATATCCTGATTTTTATGAACCTCTTCCAAAAGAATATATAATTGAATTATTTAACAAAATAATTGATCTCTTAAATAAAAAAAATCCCCTTGAGAACAAAGTTTCTTTAAATTAATTCAAAACTTCAAAATCCACCCTTAATCTGATTTTATAAGGAGCTGTTTCTCCTGCAGACTTGAATTTCAAAATCTTTATTTTCTTTTTGAATTTCTTTGCCTGGACTTTTATTTTATCCAAAATCAATCCGATTTCATCCATTTTACAAAAATCATAATAATATACTCTTGTTCCCCTTTTGCTTAACATAAATGCCTGCTCTAAAAAACTCTCTTTTAATTGTGGCCTTGGCATGACAATAACATCCATTTTTTTCTTTTCCCCTGCAAGTTTTTTTGCAACTTTTTTAATATCTCCATTAACCATTTCTACTTTGTTTTTAACATGATTCAGTTCAACATTTAATCTGGAATATTTGTTTGCTTCTCTGTTTATTTCATTTGAATAAACTTTCTTTGCAGAAGAGTTTTTTGCAATAACAATTGAAAAAGGAGCAACTCCTGCAAACATAACAAGAACTTCTGAGTCCTTTTTTATTAAAGAAGCTATTTCCCTTCTTTCATTGCTTAATCTTGGAGAAAAATAGGTTGTATCTATATTAAACCTAAAAACGCAATTATTCTCATGATATATCACTTCTTTATTTTTCTCTCCTGCAAGATGCCTTGTCTGCATTTTTCTTAATCTTCCTGAAAACTTCCTTGATTTTTCAAGAACAGTCTTGATAGTTTTGTTTTTCTTAAGAATCTCTCCTGCAAATTTTATT
>CAZIZL010000021.1:3824-6075 GCA_964543665.1 Candidatus Woesearchaeota archaeon
CGTGAAATAAATTACAGCGTATTTTATATAGTGCCATAAAAAAATCTTCCGCCGCCACCTGGAAAACTCATAGAATAAAGATCTTGATCATTTCTATCTTTGCTAGGATTATTAGGACCAAATAATCCATTTTGAGAATCATCAGGAAAATTAACAACAGCTATGCTTCCAAGAATATTAAATGACCTTTTTTTCATTTTAAAATTTCTCCAATTACTTCTAAA
Organism: Candidatus Woesearchaeota archaeon; assembly: GCA_964543665.1. Taxonomy (GTDB): domain Archaea; phylum Nanobdellota; class Nanobdellia; order Pacearchaeales; family GW2011-AR1; genus MWBV01. Next base: position 4,049 of record CAZIZL010000021.1, read on the forward strand.
AATTCCTCACAATTTAAAATAGAATTTTCAACTTGCTCTTTGGAAATGTCTTCTTCAAAACCATAAAGTATTTTATGCCTTTCTTCCCTTAAAAAATTTAAAGAATTTAATAATTCTAAAGGAATTTTATGAGAAAATCTTTCCCTTAAATAAACATAAACCCCATAATGGCTTTTTTCCTGAATCCCTTCATAATATAATAATGCTCTTGCAGAATGAAACATAGAGGTATATGCAGATAACAAAGAATCTCCATAGAAGCCAGATTCAAATAATCTTTTTGCATTTTCAGGTTTTGATTTTGATATCTTTAAACTAGATTTAACTTTCTCAAAATCCATTGGAATTTTCTTTAAAAGCCTCTTCTCAAATAAATTTTCTATTTTATCCATTCTATTACATAATCTTTTCTCCTATTAAATTTATTCTAAAACAAAAACATGGAGATTAATCTCTCTCCCCAGTTTTTTTTCAAATTCATAAAGATCATATTTCTTTTTATTACCTATGCACACCATATCCAAATCGCTTTCTGTATCATCCACCCCTTTTGCTATACTTCCAAACAATACTACATTAGAATATCTTTCCTTTAAAAAGTTCAATAAATTAGAATCCTGGATTTTTTTAAGAGAATAAGTGATTTTTATATTTCTAAAAACAATGGAATCTAAATTTGCTCTGAAATATCTTAAATTTGCTTTTTTTTGTTCCTTTATCAAACCCTCTCTTAAAAACAAATTAAGAAACCGCTGGATGCTATTAAGACTCATATTTAATTTTCTTGAAAACCCTCTTAGATGAATCTCATCGTTAGGATTATTAATAAAATACTCTAAAGCATCCAAAATAAGAAGATTGTATCTATCTTTCATACAATTGTATTATATTTTGATATATTTAAACTTTACTTTTTTAATTTAGAATATATAAAAACTCCAACACCTGCAACCAGCAAAATTATTGATAAAAGACTGGAACTCTTCTCTGTGATTGTTCCTATTGCATTTCCTGTAAAAGATGGAGAAATAAAAAACAAGGAGCAAAATAAAAGAAGGAGAGACACCCCATATCCCCAATTAAATCTCTTTTTTTTAGCCATATTTTAAATAGGATTCCCAATTTTATAAAGCTTTCTGACATGTAAAGTAAACCTTTTAACTTAATATCTTTACATTCTTATCTCAGAAAGATATTATCACCTCTTTTTGAAGAATTAATCATAAGTTTAGCAATAGTTGAACAATACATTGGGGTTTTATTGGTTAATTACTAGATTACATAATAAATCCCTATTGAATAATTTCAGAATAGCCCAATCAAGAATGAATATATTAAATTATAGATTAGTTTAACAAACAGGATAAATTTATAAGCCAATATTTCCTTTAAATTAAATGGGGATGATAAGAGACTTATTAGGAAACATTGATCCAAATACAATGGTTCTTGGTCTTTTGTTTATAATTTTGCTTGTATTAATTAATTTTTCATTAATGAAATTCTTTAAAAAAGAAAAGACAACACCTACAATCATTTCTCTTTGTGTTTCTCTCCTGGCTGTTTATGGAATAAGCAGGACAAATTTTGATTTAACAGGACTTATTTATGGAATAGGAATTTCAGAAGAAACTCTTTACTTAATTGTTCCATTATTAATTTTAATATTTCTTGCTCTTTTATTCTGGAAAGTTGGATTATCAAGAACATTTATTTGTCTTGGAATTATCCTGATTATACTAAGTTTTACCCCCCTTATTTATGAAAAATCAACTGTTCTTATTATCGGAGGAATATTAGTTGTATTGGGAAGTCTTATTTGGTTATTCAAAAATAGAAGAAATAAAAAAAAAGGCATTTTAAATTCTCCAGGGGAAAATAATTCTCCACGAACAAGAAATCCTTCAAATAATCAAGATTTTCAACGACAAGAAAGAAGGAAACAAGAAGAAGAAAATAGAAGAAAAGAAGAGGAAAAAAGACAAGAATCTCAAAAAAATTCCGCTGATTATCATCTCCAATTCTGG
>CAZIZL010000021.1:6085-9215 GCA_964543665.1 Candidatus Woesearchaeota archaeon
TCTTAGCCAATGCAGCAAGGAGATTCAAAAGATGGGCTATTGATACTGGAAATCCAAGATTCAATGGAAGCTGGGCAATGTTCATAAACTGGCTTGGAAAAGGCGGTTATGGAAGAACTGAAAGAGAAATATGTGAAAGACTTGGAATAACCAGGCATGATTTTGTAAGGATATTTAACAAGTATGGAAAACCTTGATAAAAATTAATATTTCTCAATCTCGTTTCTATTTACACTTGTATATTCTCTCAAAGCTTTCAAAGAATTTAAAGAATTACCATTATAATTTGTAACATCTATAATCTGATTTCCTGAAAAACCAAGTAATTGAGTTTGATAAACTAATTCCCTATTTAAATTATAAAGAAATAAATCATCTGACTGATTTTTATCAAAAAGGGTTTTATAAGTCTTAAAAGAACTTTGAATGTCTTTTATTTTATTCTTAAATACATTTATTTTTTCTTTATTTTTTAATATTTGGCTTTTCAACTTTTTTGATTTTTTAATATTTGATAAAACCCTCCAAGAAAAGAAATTTAATTTTCTTTTTGTATCTTTATAATTAAAATTTTCCTCTTCATATTTATTAATCAAAGAATCTACCTTAATCCAAGAATAACATAAATTGCTAAAACCTGAATTTAGATTGCTAAAATAATCTTTTAAATCTGATTTATGATCTTTTAACTCATCTGAAAAATAATTTACTTGCTTTTTTTGAGATTCCAAAACATTCTCAAGATTGCTATCTCTCCTGAAAACAAAAAAATCACCAATAGAGTACCTTATTTTATCTAAAAGAGAACCATTTCTTTTTCTATCCTCTATTTTAACTCTTTTATCAATATACCTCTTTCTATCCTTAATAGCATCAAGATTTGAATTCAACTCAGAATAATCTACCTCTCTTTTTTTAAATTCTATTCCTTTTTCAAATTTTTTAAACCCATTTGTATTTAAAAGATATTTATCAATACCATCATTAAAAACTTCTAAATCAGAATACCCATTATCTAAAAAGTATTTCTTTAACCCATTGATTGATTCATTTACCATACTAAATCTCAGAAATAATTGTTTATAAACCTTTCTATTTTGTTACTATTAAACAAAGGTGACAATCAGAACCACTTATCTAATCCTTTCTGTTTTGATTTCTCCTTAAATTCCTTAAGCCTGTCAATCTGCTTTTTGACTCTTTCCCCGGAAAAATCATGCCTTTGAATCAGGATTTCCTTTATTTTCTCCTCGTCCATATTTTCAGGTTGAATTTCAAAATCCTTTACATCGGGCTTATGAAACAGGGAAAAAATATCTTTCCAGTCAAACTTATCTTCTTCTGGAAGGCTCATTATCTGTTCTTCCAGACTTTCAAATATCAGAACAGGTTGCTTGTATCTTCTTACAATTTCCAGTGCCTTTTTCTGCCCTATTCTTGGAATTCCTTTTGGATTATAATCTGTTCCCACTAAAATTCCAAGGCAAATAAGCTGATCAAGATTTATCTCAAGATAATTGAGAACCTTTTCAAGTTCAATAATCTCTGGTCTAATTTCAATATAACCGCTGTAAGTTTTTCTTTTCCTTGAAATTGTCAGGTTTCTTATTAATTTTGGTGCTCCAAAAAGAATACTGTCATAATCCTGGCTTACAGAAGCATAAATATCGTTTTTTATCCTGGAAAGATATGCTGCTTCTGCTTCTCCTTCAGAAGGTGCCTGAATAACCGAAATTCCCATTGCCCTTAAAAGTTCTTTGCTTTCTCTAATCATCTCATCATCCAGTCTCAATAACTGAGAACTATATTTTTTCATTCCCATAATATCCTCTTCATCTTTTGCAGTTTCATATCTCCCCTCAGCAACTTCCCTTGATTCCTGCCTTTTTTTGTGTGTTTTTGCCTTAAGACTTGGAGCCATTCCATCAAAAACATAAATAAGCTTAATCCCCTCGCTCAAAAGATTAATATTTCTGTAGAAAATTCCAGATAAATGACTTGTGACTCTCTTGTTATTATCCATTAAAGGAGTTCCGTCTGGCTGTCTTATAGTGGACAAAAACTGGTATAAGGCATTAAAAGCATCTACACAAACAGTTTTTCCTCTTAAGTCATCTATTTCAATTTCCTTTTTAGGAATTATATCGCGTATATTAAGTCCCATTATTGTTATTATTGCACATATTTTACTCTAAATTAAGAGTAAAAGAAATATAAATAATTATCTAATGTTTTAATTTATTCAAAGCAGAATAATAAATATCTTTAAATACAGAACCAATCTTCTCATCAGAACATTGAAAAATCAATTCTCCCTTTTGATTATCTTTTCGCTTTTGTCCTGCTTTATTTAATCTAATATATCCTTTAAATTCCCTTATTAGTTTCTCTTTTATATCTCTTCCAGAAAAAACATTGTCGGGGTCTAGATTCATGCTCTCAACTTCTTTAATAAATTTAAGTTTTTCTTCAAGTTCATTTTCTTTTTCACGTAATTCTATTTCTTGCTCATTCATTAAATTATCAGCCAGATAATGCCCATAGGCTCCTCCGGCTATACCTGAAATATCTTTTTCAGGATCATAATCCTCGCAAGCCTTTTTAAGATGTTTAACCATAATGTAACTACTATCTAGTGTTATATAAATCTTTTGTTTGTAAAATTTCTCAAACTTTAAATAATATAATTCCATATTAAAATAATGAAAACAAATTTCATTCCCCTAGATTATCAGACCTTTGATTATCAAGGGAGAAATTATGCAAAGATAATAGGCAGAGACGAAAAAGATAAAAGAATCTGTGTTATTGATTCTTGTCCGGTTTATCTATGGGCAATTTTAAAAGAAAATATTCCGCAAAGCAAAATAAACAATCTTATTAAACAAATAGAAAAAATAAAATTAGACACAAAAGGAAGGCATACTAAAGTGGAAAAAGTTGAAATCCATAATAAAAACTTTCTGGATAAACCCGTAAAAGTGCTTAAAATTTTTGCAACAAATTACAAGGATTTGCATGATATTGCAGACAGATTAGACATGCCTGAAATAGAAAAGAGAAGAGGATATGATTTAGGATACACAACACATTATATTATTGAGAAAAAAGTTTATCCCCTGTGCTGGCA
>CAZIZL010000022.1:0-8259 GCA_964543665.1 Candidatus Woesearchaeota archaeon
AGTTAGGCAATTTAAAGAAGGATTAGAAGATTTAAAATTAGGAAGAGTAAGAAGAGTTGCTTAACTTTTCTGCATATTTTCTATATTCTTTAAAATACCCGGCAATCTTGTCTATAGTTTCCTTTTGGGTTTTCTTTCCTCCAATAGTAACCATTAAAACCATCTTCAAATCATCATAAACAAGATAATAGATTCTTTTCTCTCTTATCCTCTTCTCACGAAAGAACCTGTACCTAATTTGGTCTCCAACATAAGGGGTTTCTTTTAACTGTAAAGATATTTTCCTTATAATCTTTTTATCAGAATCAGGTAATTTCTCAACCTCTTTGTCAAAAACATTAAGAGCATAAACTGCATAGACCATTAAGGTTATAATTTAACAATATTTTTAATTCTTCTTGTGATTCAAAAATCAGATGATTCTCCCCTTGAACACTTTTAGCCTAATCCATAATAGTAACCCTTTAAACTTCCTTGGTGGAGGGATTTTTTCAAAACCACTTCTATGAATATTAATTTTCAGGAATAGAAGAATTTAAAAACTAAAATAAACATAAAAAAACATAAAAAATGAGGTCAAAAATGAATGATGAAAATCCATCCTTTGAAGATGAGAGTCTTGATGAGGAGATTGACGATCTCCTAGAAGACTGATTCCAAAATCTTATTCTTTTTAGTTTATTTTTTTATTTCAAGTGAAACAATGTTATTAGATTTATCCAGTTCAGAAAAATCATTTTCAACATTCACTTCAATAATATCCACGTTTATCTGATTTATCAAAACATTTGTCAGGAATATTCTCCTTCCATAACCTGCATCAAGAGCTTCAAAATCCAGCTCCTTTACTTTTTTTCCGTCTGCATATACAATTACAGTTGATTCTCCTGAATAAATCAGTCCATTATTCCTTATGCTGAAATTAAGATCCAGATATTTTCCATGCATTACTGCATCAATATCTTCAAACAATAAATCAGGTTTTGCTGGGATAGAATATATTTTATTGATAAAATCAAGAGTATCTTCACCTATTGTCTGCTTGCAATCACTGATTTCATACATTATGTTATTTGGATTTTCTGAATGATCAAATCCTAAAACATGCAGAAGTTCATGAATTGCTATATTTGGTCTCTCACAATCAGAATCTTTTATAAGAAGGATTTTTCCCTTGTAAATAATATTAAAGTCTCCTGCAACAGTAATATTCGTAGGCCCTCCTTCTCCTGCAATAAACAAATTTCCCTCGAATTCATTTGTATCCTGGCAGACTATTATAATTTCCTCTCCATATTCAACAGGATAAAAGCTTAAGATTGTTAAACTGCTCAATATATCAAATGCAGATTTCATATCATATTGCCTTTGCAGGGGACAATTCTCTATTCTATAAGAAATGTCTGTAGAAGGAAATCTCATATTGGGATAGAACTGCGAATTATCTTCCCCTAAATTATTTAAACTAAAGTTTGAATTTACAGTACCTGTGTTAAATTCAATTGTTCCGAATGGAACAAACCAGTAAATTGCCAATACAGCTATTAAAATAAGAACAAAAAAAGCCCATAAAACAGTCTTGCCTCCTTCCATTTAATTTAAAAAGAATTTTATTTTATAAATTTATGTAAAGCACTAAATTTATTATGGTTTTTTGTTCCATTTGATATTTTAGAACTTTAAAAATTAAAAATTTAAAACTGAGTGGCTTCTGTAAAACCTATGGAAAATAATCTATTAGAGATTGTTTGGCTTAAACATTGTGTTAAAGATTTTAAGAATTTGGAAGAGGAAGAATTCATAAGAGTTGATTCTAAATTGAAAGAAGCATTACCAAATTTAATTCAAGATACTTCACGAGTTGAAGGAACTCAGTTAAGAAGATTAAAAAACATGTTTAAGTAAATAATTATCCCCAGAGCATTTTTTAACATTAAAATTGTCTATTTCTAACGAGTTATTTTATAAATCTGTTGTTAGAAGGTTACTCTTTTTTCAAGTTTCAATTTCTTTTCTGGATTATCCTTTATTTCAAGCCTGTATTCCCATCTGTGAAGATTACTTCTTGAATCATTCTTTGAAATCAATTCTATTTTCTTATAGGAATAAAAAACTTTCTCTCCTAAAAATTGATTAAACTCTTCTAAAGATCCAAAAGGAATTCCTGCTCTTTCAATTTTATCCTTTCCCTGAATCATAAGAATTAATCCGGGTTTATAGATTATGTCTCCATTATAACAATCAAAATTCAGTCCTTCTACTTTCCCTGCTTTTTTTTCAACAGACAGAACTTTTCCTTCAATAGGAACTGATTTCCAAATTTTCTTGCTATGATGCATTCCCTCTTCTATTGGATAAATTTTGTTTTTTTTGCTTGTCATCTTAATTCTCAAAGAGAAAAATGGTTTTTAAAGCTTTAGTGTGACAAATGTCTTGGACAACACAGGGATATCAATACAGTAAGTATGTCATACAAACTTATAAAAAGACATATTTAATAAAAAAACAATGGATAAAGAACTTATTGAATTGTATCATGAAAGATTTGGGGAGTGTGCTCCAGAATTATTTAGAACAGACCAGATTAATGAAATAATAAATAATGTCAGCAAAAAAAGCAGATTATTGGGAAATATTGTAGAAAATTATTATGTCTTGTTCAGAGGATATTTATCAAGAAAAAGAGAGGAGAAGATATTCAGGAAACTTACTGAGAAAGTCCAGAATGATTACCTGAATAGTAAAGGACTCGAGAAATACCAATTAGCAAGCTTTAAAAATTAAAACAGATATAATTTCCTATGCCTCGGTAGATTTAGGCACTCACATAGACAGTGAGGCTCGACCTAAACTCCCGAAAGCACAGATGCCTCGGTAGTTTAATGGCTAAAACACTTGCCTGTCGCGCATGGGAAGAACCTACCGGCTTAAGCCGGGTTCTCCTACAATGACCTCTCCCTCCTGACGCGGAAAGTAACTTCTTTCTGCACCTTGATGGAAGTTAGAGAAAATGCGCAGAACGCAGGAGTCCCGGGTTCGATTCCCGGTCGGGGCGTTTACAATAAATTGAACAAAGTGAAATTTATTTAATTCTCGGGATGTCGGACAAATAAGTTTAAACTCAAAAGGAAGTTGATTGTTAAGAAACCGTAAGTGTCTTACAGTTCGATAGGAGGTCGGGGCGTGTATCTACATTTATTGTAAAAACAATAAATTTATAAATATGTAGGTATACTATATTCTATGGTAGAAATTAAGAGAATAAAGAAAGGCAATAAAGAGTATTTCTATATTGTGCATAGCTACAGAGAAGGAAAATCTGTAAAGAAAAAGCAGTTTTATTTGGGAGAATCTATACCAAGAGATATTGAAGAAAAGAAAAAAGAGTTTATGCAGGAATTTTATAAATTGAAATTTTTGAATGATATTGATAGTATAAAGGATAATTTTAATTCTGAATATAAGTCAATGCCAAATTCTGCCAAAGAGAAATCTAAAGATACCTTTGCAACTAAATTTACTTATAATACTCAAAGAATTGAAGGGAGCACATTAACATTAAAAGAAACTGCAAATTTATTAGAAAGAGGCATTACTCCCTCTTCAAAACCAATAAGAGATGTAAAAGAAGCAGAAGCGCATAAAAAAGTATTTTTTGATATGTTAGATTACGAAAGAGATTTGAATTTGCAAATTGTTCTTAAATGGCATTTAGATTTGATGAAAGAAACAAAAGAAGATATTGCAGGAAAGACAAGAAATCATAATGTTGCAATTACTCGTTCTAGATTTACTCCTCCAATGCATATTGAGATAGATACTTTGTTAAAATCATTTTTTGATTGGTATAATAAGGAAAAAAGAAACCTTCATCCTGTTGAATTATCTGCTCTAGTTCATTTAAAATTTGTAACTATCCATCCTTTTTCTGATGGAAACGGGAGAATATCTAGATTAATGATGAATTTTATACTGAAAAGGAACAAGTTTCCTCTTTTAGATATTCCTTACACAAAAAGAGATAGTTATTATAATGCATTGGAAAGGTCCCAGGTAAATAAAGAAGATAATATCTTTGTGCAATGGTTCTTTAGAAGATATTTGAGTGAATTTAAGAGATACTTGAAAAAATAAGGTAATCCTTCAATTCCCCCTGCTCTCCCCGGTCGGGGTGTCCCTCTCCCCCAACAATTTTAAAAACTATCCAATTATAGCTTTGATATTAGAAATAAACTTTTTTGAGTTTTCTATTGACTCTTGTGCAAACGGCAAGTTAGCTTCTGATTTCATTTGATAAGTGAACGTTCCTCTTTTTTTCTTTTCTGACTGAAATATTTTAAGAAGAAAATCTGCCTTGATTATTTCAGTTTCATATATTCTTAGTAATTCTTTATCGAGAACTCCTTCTTTCACAAATCTTTTGAATAACTTAAAAGTTTTATTATGCTCGTTTGGAATTTTTGTTTTTATTCCTTTATTTAATAGATAAGCTTTTGCAGCATAGAAAATAGAGTAATAAGCATGACTTATTACAGAATAATAAAAGGTTTTATCTTTAGGTATTCCTAAAAAATCTTTAGTTTTATCATCTGCAGAGACTTGTAAATCTTTTTGAGATAACAAAAACTCATCCTCTGCTCTTAATAAATAAAGGTTAACTTCTGAATCCATGTTCAATTGCCTCGTTTATTAGATTATAATATTTTGTCGTATTTTTAAAGATTAGCCGTTTTTTAAATATCTCTTTTCCTAAATTGGGTTTTTTGTCTAGTAGCATATCCATAAAGTCTTTGTAGGTGAATACTAAAGCATGAACTTTTGGAATCATCAAAGAAGATACATTTTCAAGCAGTTTTTGTTTTTCAAAAGCTTTTTCTTTGACAATTAAGATGAGGTCTATGTCAGATGTCTTTGTCTGCTTCCCTAAAACATAACTACCTGTCACCAGAATTATATCTTCATTAAATTCTTTAAAATCTAATATTTTGTTAATATTTGGGATATTTGTCTCAAAAGACTCTTGTTCATCTAAAAATGAAAAAAGGGATATTATCTTTTGATTAATCTCTACAGAACATAATTTTGATTTTCCAATCTTCTCTATTTTTAAGAATCCCTCTTTTTCTAGTTCAATAACAGCGTTATAGGTATTTGGATAATCTTTCTTCAGAAGCATGGATATCTCTCTTATTGTTTTTTTTAAAAACATATTTTTCCTAAACAAGTTCATTATATTTAACTGGCTTTTCTTTATCATTTTATAATTGTTTATTTTACTATAACATTATAGTAATATTACTATATATAAATCTTTTCTTTTTTAATAGGTTTTAAAGGAGATATTTGTCCTCGACAAGATTTATAAATCATCGCCATCACACGCAACAGCGATGGAAAATAATACCAATTCAATAAACATAAAGGAGATAAACAGATTCTCACTAAAATCCCACGATCGCCCATTGTTCGGTCGGGGGGTGTTATCATCTCTTAGTTAATACATAACCACAAAGTTTGTGAACTACCCTACACTAAAGTGTAGGGCGTCTAAGTTACTGGAATTAATTTAATCTCATTTGATAAGTTTCATAATCTTGCCAATGTTTATCTTGGCTATGTTTTATGTAATACTCAACTGCTTCTGTTGTTGTAGCGCCAATGCTTCTACAAAAATAACCCTCACTCCAAAATTTATCTCCCCACAAATAACCTCTAAACAAATCCCAATGATTTTTTCTCATCATATAGGATGAAAAGCCTTTTAATTGCTGAATTAATTTGCAAGGAGCAATATTCTTGCAATCAGCAACAAAGATATGCAGATGATCTGGTCCAGCTCTTATCTCGACAATTTTAACATTTAATTCTCCTACCTTAGAAGTTACATAAGCAATTACTAACTTCATTACCTTTTCATTTTCAAATATCTCTCTCCTGAAAGCAGGGGTTAATTGGATATGGTAATTAAATTCTCCAACTGCATGGCTATAAGATTTTATTTCAAATTCCATTTTTCCTCCATAGCTCTCGCTAAGCGAAAGCAAATGTTTATTTAGTTTCAGAAAGTTCTCACTATTGTGGAATTTTCAAAGAGCCGAGTATCTCGGCTTTTCCTAATATTCAAACAAAAGAATTAAATTTAATGGGGGACGGCGATTCCTCCCAAAACTTAAAAGTTTGGGTACCCTCGCCGTGGATGTAATGGCACAGGGGATGGGATATTCCCCTTAAAAAAGGCGAATCATTTGAGATGGTTGAGAAAAGAGTAAGAATATTCATCAAAAATTTAATAGAATTTATGAAAAAAGACAATGCAAATGTATGCATTTCTGCACATGGCAATTCCATAAGATTATTCAGAAAGATTATGGAAAAAGCAGACATTAAAAAAACCTGCTCCTGGAAAATACCCTATGATAAGTATTTTGAATATAATGTTAAAATAAGATAAATAAGCTTTGCAAGATTAAATTTGCTTGTGAAAAAATCACTTTTTTTGAATAATTTTTTTTCCATTCATGTAAGGAATCAAAACCTTTGGAATCTTTATTGAGCCATCCTTCTGCTGATTATTTTCCATTATTGCGACTAATGCCCTTGATGTTGCAATAACAGTGTTATTCAGAGTATGTGCAAAATATCTGTGCCCCCTGTCTTCTATTTTTATATTAAGTCTCCTTGCCTGGGCAGCCTCCATATTTGTAAGAGAAGTAACTTCAAAATATTTATTCTGTCTTGGGCTCCATGCTTCTAAATCACAGGACTTTGCTTTTAAATCAGCCAAATCTCCTGAACAGCATTCAAGAACTCTTATTGGAATTTCCAGTTCTTTAAAAATATCAACTGAAAAATTAAGCATTTTATCGTACCACTTATAAGAATCAGCAGGGTCGCAAATCACAATCATCTCCTGTTTATTAAACTGGTGAGTTCTGTAAATTCCTTTTTCATCTATTCCATGACTTCCTATTTCTTTTCTAAAGCACATGCTGTATCCTGTCTGTAAAACAGGCAAATTCTTTTTATCAAGAGTTTTCCCAATAAACTGGCCAATCAAAGGATGCTCAGAAGTTGCAATTAAATACAAATCCTCTCCCTCTACTTTGTAGGACATTGCATCAATTTCTTCATTGGAATAAACTCCTGAAAGAACATTCTTCCTTATCATAAGAGGAGGTTCAATATATTCAAAACCTTTTGACATCATGAAATCTCTTGCAAAATTTATAAGTGCCATGTTAAGCAAAGCCAAATCTCCTTTAAGATAATAAAACCCTTTTCCAGAAACTTCTGCAGAAGTGTCAAAATCCAGCATTCCTAATTCTTCCCCAATTTCAACATGGCTCTTTACCTTAAAATCAAATTTCTTTGGAATTCCTATTTTCTTTACCTCAACATTTTCAGAATCATTTTTTCCAATTGGAACACTATTATGGATAATATTCGGAATTTTATACATAATCTCTGTAATTTTCTCCTCTAGTTTTTTTCTTTTTTCTCCTATTTTTTCTATTTCCTCGGGAATTTTCTTTGCCTGCTTAATTTCCCTGTCTGCGCTTTTTCCCTGCTTTTTCAGTTTATTAATTTCCTCGGATATCTTATTCCTCTCGCTCCTTAGTTTATCCTCATCATATTTCAGATTTCTCCATTTTTTATCAATTTCAAGAACCTCATCAACAAGCTTTAGTTTCTCATTCTGAAACTTCTTTTTAATATTCTCTTTAACTAATTCAGGATTTTCCCTGAGAAGTTTTATGTCTATCATAATGGAATTATAGAAACAGAATATTTAAAGTTTATCAAACAAACCTTTAAAAATAATCCAGACTAATCTATTTAATGGGTGAGGTGATAACAGAAGCTGGTTTTCAGTTATCTCAGGCATATAATCAGCTTTTTTCAGGTCTGCCTGCATGGGTACAGCAATTTACAAATATCACCCTTCTTATAATTGTTGTAACTGTTTACTGCATATTTGTCTGGAAAGTATATACCTTCATTGCAAAAAAAGATATAATTAAATTAAATCTAAGCCAGTACAATAAAGCAAATCATCCTGCTCTTGCAAAATTTCTTGGAGGGGTGTTTTATTTTGTGGAATATCTGCTTATACTTCCTCTGGTTGTATTTGTCTGGTTTGCAGTATTTACTCTGTTTTTAATATTCCTTACAGAAGGACTTGAGGTCTCAACTCTTCTTTTAATTTCAACCGTGATAATTGTTGCAATAAGGGCAACTGCGTATTACAAAGAAAAACTT